>JBPCRH010000059.1:0-4088 GCA_050997075.1 Chthoniobacterales bacterium | reverse complement strand
GTCTGGCGGTCGAAGCGTTTCCCGGCCACCTAGGTCGAGACGATCACGGCAAAGGTCAGGGTGATCCAGATCTGGAGGATGGAATCGGTTAATCCCAGCGCCGCATAGAGTGAGGAGTAAATCAGTTCCTGCGACATGGTCGAGACGCCTAGAACGACTCGAGACCTCCGCAAGTAGCGAGACAAAAATCTGCCGGCGCCCCAGATCTGCGCAGTTCTTTGCGGTTGACGGCGCGCCACGCTTTCGCCCTTCTCTCCGCATGTTCAAGCGCTTCCTGAAATGGCTGCTCGCGCTCGCGGCCATTCTCTTCCTCGCGGTCGCGATCTTTCTCGTAAACCTGATCTGGTTCCGGCCTTGGAGCCTGAATCTTTTCTACGACAAGATCTTCGTCGCGGCGCTCTTTCATGAGCCGGAACTCCTTTCCTCGTTAGGCTTGGTCGAACAGGTCGGCATCACTGGCCACAACGCCCGGCTCGGGGATGAATCGCCGGCGCACGAGCGGGCAGGCGCCGCGCGGATGCGCCAAGACCTCGAGCAACTGCACGAGTATCCGCTGTCGCGCCAATCGACCGCGCAACGTCTCTCCACGCGCGTGCTTGAGTGGTTTCTCCAGCGTCAGGTCGAGGGCGAGAAGTTCCTCTTCTACAACTACCCGGTGAACCAGCTCTTAGGGGTACAAAACCAGTTCCCGACGTTCATGGCGAACACCCATCGGCTGCTCGCGCCGCGCGATTGCGGTTATTACCTCGACCGGCTCCACGCGCTCCCGCGGAAGTTTGATCAGACCCTCGAAGGTCTGCGGCTGCGCGAGCGAATGGGGATCATTCCGCCGCGCTTTGTCGTCGAGGAAGTGTTGCAGGAAATGCGCGCGTTCGTCGCGCAACCGGCCGCAGCCAATATCCTCGCCACTTCCTTTCAGACCCGCGCGGCGAAGATTAGTGCCCTCAACGATCAGGAGCGCGCCGACTACCAGCAGAAAGTGGAAGGCGCGATCAGGGACTCGGTCTATCCGGCCTATGGAAAGCTGATCACTTATTTCCAAAACCTGCTCCCGAAAACGACGACCGACGACGGGGTTTGGAAGCTGCCGAACGGCGCGGCTTACTACGCCTTCATGCTGCGCGAGAACACCACGACGACGATGGCGCCGGACGAAATCCACGCGCTCGGTCTGCGCGAAGTGACGCGGATCGAAGCGGAGATGCGCACCCTGCTCGATGCCAATGGTTACCCCGGTCAGCCGATCGGCGTCGCCATGCGTGCACTCGGGAAGGATCCGCGCTTCCAGTTCCCTAACGACGATACAGGCCGCGCCGAAGCACTCGCGCGCGATCAAAGCCTGATCGACGACGCAACGCGGAAATGCGCGCAGCTTTTCTCGCACACGCCAACGGCGCGCTGTGAGGTGCGCCGGGTGCCAGTCTTCAAGGAAGCCACGGCACCCAGCGCTTACTACGAACCGCCAGCGCTCGACGGGACGCGGCCCGGTGTTTTTTATGCGAACCTCCGGAGCATGGAAGAGGTGCGAAAATGGTCGATGCCGACGCTCGCCTACCACGAAGGCGTGCCCGGTCACCACTGGCAGGTTTCAACCGCACAAAAGCTGCACGGGCTTCCGCAATTTCGCAAAATCCTCCCTTTTACCGCCTATGCGGAAGGCTGGGCGCTCTACGCCGAGTGGCTCGCGAAAGATGCGGGCTGGTATGCGCACGATCCCTTCGGCGACCTCGGTCGCCTCCAAGCCGAGCTCTTTCGTGCGGTTCGGCTCGTGGTCGATACCGGCATTCACGCGAAACGCTGGACCCGCGAGCAAGCCATCGCCTACATGCTGGAGAAAACCGGTATGGGCGAAAAGGAAGTGACCGCCGAGATCGAGCGTTACATTGTTTTGCCCGGTCAGGCTTGTGCCTACAAAGTCGGCATGCTTAAGATTCGCGAGCTGCGCACGCGCGCGGAAGAGGAGCTCGGGCCGAAGTTCGACCTGAAAGAATTTCACGACCAGATCCTGCACAACGGCGCGCTGCCGCTGGAGATTCTCGAGGACGAAGTAAGCTCCTACATCGCGAAGAAGAAAGCCTGACCAGCGTCATCCCGAGCGAAGCCGAGGGATCCCGTGGGGTTTCGTTGGACCGTCGTCGCAGAAAGTCTTGCGGCGGAGCTTCACGGCAGCTCCACGGGATTCCTCGACTCCGCTGCGCTCCGCTCGGAATGACCGAGTTTTCGCATTCCCCGGGTGCAGCCGTCGTGTATTTGTTCTCCCATGAAATTCGTCTTCTGTTTCCTTTGCGCCGGCTTTCTCGCCTTTCAGAGTTCGTTAGGCGCGGACGTGGCGTGTTTGCTCAAGCCCGAGGATTTCGCCGCCTTGCGCGACGTCGACGAACCAAATCTCTCGCCCGACGGACAGAGCGTCGCCTACGTCGTCGGCACGATCGATCTCGCGAAAGATAAGCAGGCGCGCAATCTCTGGCTCGCGAAATTCGACGGCTCCGAAAATCGCCCGCTCACCCATGGCGACGAAACCCAGACCCACCCGCGCTGGAGCCCCGACGGGAAGTGGATCGCCTTTCTTTCCAGCCGCGGAGACGAACACGAGAACGACCAGGTCTGGGTTTTCGCGACCGCCGGCGGCGAGGCCGAGCAACTGACGCACGAAAAAGGGAGCGTCGATGATTTTGCGTGGGCGCCGGACTCGCAACGCCTCGCGCTCGTCGTCCACGATCCCGACCCGCGCGATCCGGAGACGAAGGAGAAAGAGAAGAAAACCGTCCCGCCGATCGTGCTCGACCGCTACCAGTTCAAGGCGGACATGGCCGGGTACCTAACCGGTCATTGGTCGCACCTGAAGCTGTTCGATCTCGCGACGAAGAAAGTTGAAGCCCTAACGAGTGGCGCGCACGATGAAGTCCTCCCGGCGTGGTCGCCGGACGGCCAGCAGATTGCCTTCGTCACGAAGCGCGGAGACGATCCCGATCGCACGGAAAACTGGGACGTCTACCTGATCTGGGCGAAAGTGGGCGCGCAGGAAAAGCAGCTCACGACGGCCTCGGAAGCGGACGCGCATCCCGACTGGGAAAGCGCTCCCGCCTGGAGCCCGGACGGCCAAACCGTCGCCTACATTCACGGAGGCGATCCGAAAAAAATCTCCTACGCGACGCACGCGCTGGCGACGATCCCGGCGAGCGGTGGCGCGGCGAAAATTCTCACCGCGAATCTTGATCGCAATCTGGTGCAGCCGCATTGGGCGCCCGATGGGAAATCGATCTTCGCCGTGCTCGAAGACGACGGCGCGGAAACCTTGGTGCGCGTCCCCTTTGTGGCGGGGGGCGCTGACCCCGGCCGCCTCGAACCCGTCGTCTCGGGCCGCCGCAAAGTCACGGCCTACGATATCAGCGCCAACGGCCACGTCATCGTGCGCGCGAGCACGCCGGAACGGCCTTACGAGATCTTCGCAAGCGAAGGGAACGAGCTGCGTTGCCTGACGAAACAGAACGACAAGTTTCTCGCCGGCGTGCAGCTCGGGGCGGTTGAGGAAGTAAAATTCCCCAGCAAGGACGGCACCGAAGTCCACGGCTTTTTAGTGCATCCGCCTAACGAAAAAGCGGGACAGAAAACGAAAACGCTCCTGCGCCCGCACGGCGGTCCGCAGTCGCAGTACGCGGCCGAGTTCGATTTCGAGAAGCAGCTCTTCGCCGCAAATGGCTTCCTCGTGGTCATGCCGAATCCGCGCGGCTCGACCGGACGCGGGACGGATTACGCCATGGGGATCTACGCGAAATGGGGCAGCGTCGACGTCGAGGACGATCTCGCGGCCGTCGACGACGTCGTGAAACGCGGGCTGGCCGATCCCGAGCAGCTCGGCGTCGGCGGCTGGAGTTATGGCGGGATGTCGACCAATTACCTCATCGCCTCGACCACGCGCTTCCAGGCCGCGACCAGTGGCGCGTCCATCTCCGACATCCTCGCCGGTTACGGGACCGATCAATACATTCGCGATTACGAATACGAGCTCGGCTCGCCTTGGGCTCAGCCGGAAGTGTGGGCGGGAGTTTCCTATCCGTTCCTGCACGCCGACCGGATCAAGACGCCGA
>JBPCRH010000437.1:0-6045 GCA_050997075.1 Chthoniobacterales bacterium | reverse complement strand
GTGTTGGGTTGAGCGCAGTCGCCCGTCGCGGACGACCGCTTTTTCATTTCCAAACGCGCCGAGCGCCGGAGGTGCGCGTGTCTTTCTTTCGTATCCAGCAGATTTGCTGGCGGAACACTAATCCCAGAGTTCGACCGTGACGGAATCGCCCTCAGCGAGTCGCGCCCCGGGCGCTAAACGCAAGAGCGCGTGCGCGCGGCTGAGGCCGAAAAGAGCGTGCGATTCCTGCCGGCCGCTAAGCATGAAAATGCCCGCGTCGAGCGTGCCGCGGAAATAGTGCGGGCGATCGCCCGAGTTCGTTAGAGCGACGGCCAGCTGCGCGCGCACTTCGCGCAGGCCGAGATGGTTGTCACCCGCACCCGCGAGCCGGCGGAGTGCTGGCCTAACGAACTTGAGGAAGGTGACAAAAGCCGAGACGGGGTTGCCGGGCAGCCCGAAAATCAAACAGCCGCCGACCCGGCCGAAGAGGAACGGTTTCCCCGGCTTGAGCGCGACCCGCCAAAGATCGATCTCCGCGCCGAGCGCGCGCAAGGCCGGCTTGACCAGGTCGTGATCGCCGACGGAGACGCCGCCGCTGAGGAGCAAGGCGTCGCTTTCGAGTCCGCGCCGGAGGATTTCCGTGATGCGCTCGAGCTGATCGGGCGCGTGCTCGACCCGCGTGATGGCGGCGCCGGCCCCGCGCGCGAGCGCATGCAGCATGACGGAGTTGCTTTCGAAAATCTGGCCGGGCGCAGGCGTTTCCCCGAGACGCGCGAGCTCGTCACCCGTCGAGACAATCGAGACCCGCGGCATCGCGCCGACCGCGATTTCTGCGAGCCCCTGCGAGGCGAGCAGGCCAATCGTCTGCGCGGTGATCGGCGCACCGCGAGCGAGAATTTGCTGCCCGCGCGCGAGATCGGAGCCCTGCCGCCGAATGAATTCGCCCGGCTTTGCCGCACTCTGGGCGACGATGCTTTCATCTTCGCGCACGACGTCTTCCTGCATGATGACGGCGTCGGCCCCGGCGGGCAGCGGCGCGCCGGTAAAAATCCGAATCGCCTCCCCGGCGCCGATCGTTAGGCCACGTTCGCGCCCGGCCGGTTGTTCGCCGGTCACCTGCAGCCGCGCGCCCACCCCGCAGGAGGCGGCTTGGACGGCGTAGCCATCCATCGCCGAGTTATCGAACGGCGGCAGCGCCCGCGTCGCGCGCAGTTCCGAAGCACTAAAACGGCCTAACGAATCGAGCAGCGCAACCGGCGCCGCCGGGAGCGCGGCGACCCGAGCGAGGACGGCGGCGAGGGTGGCGGCTTCGCTTTTCATCGGAAAACCTGATCGCCCACGAGCGGGTGACCCTCAACGATATCGGCGGCGACAAACGGGCGCTTCTGTTCGGGCGTGGTTTTGAGCTGCGCGGTTTCGCCGCCGTCGTTGCTCGCGCGCAGAAGC
This sequence comes from Chthoniobacterales bacterium, assembly GCA_050997075.1. Classification (GTDB taxonomy): domain Bacteria; phylum Verrucomicrobiota; class Verrucomicrobiia; order Chthoniobacterales; family UBA10450; genus Palsa-1392. The sequence goes on along the minus strand of JBPCRH010000437.1, from coordinate 4,620 downwards.
ACGCCCGGCTCGGGAACGTAAAGGTTCGAGCCGAGATCGATCAGGACAAAACCTTGCTCGGCATCGACAATCGCAACCTGCCCAACAAACCGCCTCTCGATCGGCGCCGGGGTCGGCGACCCGGAATGGGTTCGCGAGGCGCAGCTGGTCGCGAGGAGAGAGGAAGCGAGAGCCGCGGTCATCGTGAGGCGAAAAAAGAAGGTGAGCGAAGCGATTCGCATGGGCGGCAGGCAACTGGTTGACGAGCATGGAACGACCCCGATAGTCTCGCAACTTCGACGACGGACCAGGTGAGGTGGCTGAGTGGTCGAAAGCAGCGCTTTGCTAAAGCGCCGTACCCCAAAAGGGTACCCAGGGTTCGAATCCCTGCCTCACCGCTCCGCGAGTGGCCGTTACTGTCGTGGACGAAAGCGAGACCGCCGCTCCTGCCCGCACGAAGTTCATCGTAGGGAAGCGGGCGACACGCCCGCCGCTCCGAGCACCCACGCGCAGACGTCAGAAACTGATCTGCGCGCCGACCGCGATGCTCGGCGAGAAGACGTTGTAGGAGCGCCCACCGGCGTCGGAGTAGTTCCCGACAAACGCGAGCGACGCGCCGAGCGTGACATATTTGTTCGGCGTCCAGGCGATGCTGCTGCCGAGGCTGATGTTGAAATCGTGGCGGGAAGAATCGAGCGGATCGTTCGTGTAAAATTGATACTCCGGCCGGAGATAAGCGGAGACCTGAACCTGCTCGATCGGCCGATAAATCGCGGCGGCACTGAGATACGGGGCGACGCGATCGAAGGCGGAAGAAGCCCCATGGCGATCGTAAAACCCGCCGCTCAAGAGGAAGTAAATCGGCTGCTGCGGGAGCGGAAGGTAATGGTTGATGCTGAAGTTGGCGAGACCGTAGCGATAAAATTCCCCGGCCGAACCGCGCGGGGCGTATAGCCGGCTGATGCCGTAGGAACCATTGATCCACCAGGTGTCGTTGCGGTTCAGGTCGTACTTGATCTCGGCCTGAAGCGTCTGCGAATCGAAGTCGAGCCGGGAGAAGCGGCTATAACGAAAGAAGTTCTGCTCGAAGGTGAGCCGCGGAGTGAAGTCGCGCGTCGCATAGGGAACGATGGAAGCGTCGACCCGGCCGTTCCAGAAAAACGCGTCCCGCTCCCCGCTCTGGGCGAGGAACGCATTCGTCGTGTAGTTGAAGCTTTGGTTGGTGGAAAAGCTGAACATCTTCGGCCGCGGCGTGCGCGAGACGAGATCGATGTCGCCCAGGTTCGGATCGCTGATCCGGAATTGCGCTTGCTGCTGGAGGGTGGCGGTCCCTTCGCGATTCATGAGATCGCCCTGGGTCGCGATCTGCGCGGCCGGGTCCTGCGCCTGCAGGGAGAGAGCGCCGGCGAAGGTGAGGAAGGAGGTGAGGAAGAGTGGTCGGATGTTCATGATTTAGTGCCTAACGATCAGGAGCGAAGAAGGAAAGCGTGGCCTAATGAGTGCCGGGAATCTGCACGACCACGTTCTGGCTGTTTTGATTATTCGCGAGGCTGCCGGTGATGACCTGGGTCTGGCCGTTCGCGCCGCTGACCGTGAGGGTGAAGCTATCGGTGCCGTTCGAGGTGAAGAAGTTATTCGCGAAGAAGGTGTAGGCACCGGGGCTGAGGGTGCCGTTCACCGCGATGTTCTCGACCCGGAAGGCCGGCGGCTGATCGATCACCCCGCCGCGGTTGTCATGGTCGAGCATGGCCGTGGCCCGCATGTTGTTGAAGCTGACCGACGGGTTGCCGAAGAAAACTTCCTGGTTGTTCGGAAGGATGAGATGGAGATCGAGATCGGCGCTGCTCGTCCAGACGAGCTGCCCGCGGACCACGCCGTCGCCGCCGACCGGGAGGAAACTCCCGCCGCCGCCGCTGGAGGTCTCGCGCGAGCCGAGGGTGTCGACGCTCACATCGAAGGAATTATGGTTCGAGGAGCTGTAGCCGACCCAGGCGAGGTTGGCGCCTCGATTCACCGTGACCGTGTTCGGCTCGATGAAACCGCGCCGCTCATCGGTCTGGTAGTCGGCCACTGCCCGGCGGATGTCGCCCTGGTTCAGGAGCTGGCCCTTAAAGCCCGTCACGAGCGGCGAAGTGGCCATGAATCTCGGAATATCGAACTGAACCACGGCCGGCGGCCGGCCCGGTTGCGCGATCAGCATTTCGCCTGCGCCTAACGAGAAATTAAAGGAGTGCGCGCGCCCGCCGTTGTCCTGCCAGGTGGAGGTGCCATGGACCTTGCCCTCGATCATGCCGAGCATGGTGGTGCCTTGTTCGCCATGGGCGGCGGCCGCCTTTTTCCGACCGGTGGTTTTGCTCGAGGTGGAAACGAAACCGGTCGAGCCCGTGATCGCCGCGGTCACGGCGCCGGAGCGAATCTCGACCCGGCCGGAGTTCGTCGGTTTTGAGAAAAGGACGGCGCCTTTATCGACGGCGAGCGAGCGATTCTGCGCGTCGAAGGTAAAGATCGAGTTCGCCCCGATGCGCGCGAGCGTGAGGTCGGTAAATTCGAGCTCGGCGCGCGATTCTGTGCCGGTCCGAACGACGTTTTCATTCTGGATGACGGCGCCCTGGGCGACCGGGTGTGCGGACGCGCTCAGGTTCGGCGCGAGTGTGACGACGTTAAATTTCTGGCGAACTTTCGCCTGCGAAAGATCGGCCGCCCGGAGCTGTGGCAGGGAAATTGCGAGAAGGAGACCGAGAGAAGCGACGCAGCGCGTTCTGAAACAATGAGTCGTTTTCATATGATTTGGCGCATCAGGCCGCTAACGTTGAAGAGTGTCAAGCATGAAACTGGCCGCGGAGCGCACTAAACACCTCGTCCCTAGCCGACTGTGAAACTGCGCCTTTCCCGCCCGGTTGTACACGGCGCGATCTGCGTTCTGATTTTCGGCATCGTCGCGGGTCTCTTGCGCCTGGAAGAGAACGACCTCGCCGGTCAGACCGTGACGAGCTGGGAATATCGTTTCCGCGACGCGATCACCGCCTCGGGTCGTTTCCTCACACCCGATCCGCGCCTCGTCTTTCTCGGGATCGACAGCAGCTCGGTGAACTTCTCGCAGTTTGATCTGCAAACCCTCTACAGCAGTGTTCCGACGGCGAGCGCGGAAGGGCACGCGCTCAACTTGATTGCGGCCGGCTGGCCCTGGTCGCGTGAAGTCTACGCGCTCATCGCAGAACGCCTGCTCGCGGCCGGCGCACGCGGAGTGGTCTTCGATTTACTCTTGCCCAAGCCGGGCGTGGGCGATGAAATCTTCCGGGCCACACTCACACGTCATCCCGAGCAAATCGTGATCGGCGGGAATTTCGTCTGGGACGTGATCGGGCCCGGGCAGGAAGCGCCCTCGCTTGCCCTGCCGACGGACACGGTCATGCCGAACAACGGGCCGGGAAATCACGCAATCGGCTACGTGAACTTCTGGCCCGGCTTCGGCGGCATCGTGCGCTCCGCTTATTACTGGACGACGATCGACCAACTGGCGGGTGCGCCCACGCCGACCGAAGTCTTGCCGGAGACGCCCGCCGCCCTCGCCAATCGCGGGGCGCGCTGGTTAAACGCGCCAAAGCTGGCGCACCCGTTTCGGAACACGCTTTTCCGTTTCAGCGGACCGCCCGGAACCTTCGTTCCGATCCCGGTTTACCAGATTTTCCTGCCCGATTATTGGAAGGGAAATTTCGGCAATGGCGCGCTCCTGCGCGACAAAGTCGTGCTCGTGGGGCCGGCTGGAAACTGGGTGCACGACGAGCACCCGACGGCGTTCGGGAGCATGCCCGGCCCGGAGATCCAACTCCAATCGATGAATGCGCTCATCCATCACGCGTTCCTCCAGGAATGGCCCGGTTGGTCGCGTTACGCGCTCATCTGCGCCGCCTGTCTGCTCGCCTACCTGCTCACGGTTTTCGTCTCGCGCACGACCCTGCGCGTGGCGGGATTTTTAGTGCTCGCGGCGGCTTTTCTGTTCGCGGTGAAACTAGCCTACGATTACGCCTCCACCGTCGTCCCGGCGATTCCGCCGGTGCTGGCGTTCGCGGTCAGCGGGCTCGCCTCGTTCATCTACGATTACACGCGCGAGAAGCTGGAGAAGTTGCGCACTCGCCGCACTCTTGAGTCCTACGTTTCGAAAGAAGCGGCGCGCGACATTCTCGATAACCCCGAGAGCTTCCTCAACGCGCTCGGCGGTCAGCGGACGAAGGTGGCGTTGATCATGACCGACCTGCGCGGCTTCACCACGCTCTCGGAGCAGATGGATTCCCACCAGCTCGTGAAGCAACTAAACGAATACCTCACCCTCATGGTCGGCGACGTCTTCGCTTACCGCGGCTCGGTCGACAAATTCATCGGCGACGCCGTCCTCGCGGTCTGGGGCAGCCTGAGCAGCGTGAACTCCGCCGACGACGCGAAGAACGCGCTCAAGGCCGCGCTGCACATGCAGGTGAGCATGCACAAACTCAATGCCGATTGGACGAAGCGCGGCCTGCAGACTTTCGCGATGGGTTGCGGCCTGAACTACGTAGAGGTCGTCTTCTGGAACATCGGTTCTGCGCAAAAGAAGGCACCGACCGTGATTGGCGACACCGCCAACGTGACCGCGCGGCTCGAGGG
>JBPCRH010000435.1:0-10285 GCA_050997075.1 Chthoniobacterales bacterium | reverse complement strand
TCCCTCGACTCCGCTGCGCTTCGCTCGGGATGACAACGCTTGTTCCCATCACCAAACCCAAACGAAAAAGCGCGCGGACGTTGCCGCCCGCGCGCTCGTAATTCGTTAGGTAAAGCTGCCGACTACGCCTCCGTCAGCTCGACGTCCACCGGGCGCTCTTTCTTGCTGAGCGCGCGGCGGAGCTTCGAAAGGGCAATGTTCTGGAGCTGGCGGATGCGCTCGCGGGTGACGCCGAATTTCTTCCCCACTTCCTCGAGCGTTTTCGGCTTCCCGCCGTCGAGCCCGAAGCGCGAGAAGATAATCTTGCGCTCGCGATCGTCGAGCACGTCGAGGAGACCGCCGACTTCGTTGCGCAGGTTTTTGTCGCGCAGGAGCTCGAACGGCGTTTGCGCTTCCTCGTCGCCGACGATTTCGCCAAACTCGGTCGAGTCATCGTCGCTGATCGGGGCGTCCAGCGAAGCCGGGCGAATGGAAACGGTCTTGAGCTGCGAGACTTTGCCCGCGGCGATCCCGATCTCTTCGCCGAGCTCGTCGTCGGTCGGTTCGCGGCCGAGTTCCTCGCTCATCTGGAGCGAGACGCGGCGCATCTTCGAGATTTTATCCACGAGATGAACCGGCAATCGGATCGTTTTCGACTGGTTCGCGAGCGCGCGCTTGATCGATTGCTTGATCCACCACGCGGCGTAGGTCGAGAGCTTGCCGCCCTTGGCCGGATCGAAACGCTCGACCGCCTTCATCAGGCCGATGTTGCCCTCGGAGACGAGGTCGAGAAGGGGCAGGCCCAGGTTGGCGTAATCGTGCGCAATTTTCACGACGAGACGCAGATTCGAGCGAATCATCAGGGCACGCGCTTCCTTGTCGCCCTTCTTGATTTTTGCGGCGAGTTCGATCTCCTGCAGCGGGGTGAGGAGCGGGATTTGCCCGATCTCTCGCAGGTAAATTTTTATTCCAGTATCGCTATCTTCGGCAGCCATATAAGTTCTCATGCGGCGGGTAGAAAAGTTGGTTATTGCCCCACCTGCTCCGGAGTAATACGAGAGCCGGGTACAAATGGGACGCGGTTTCTACCATTTCAGAAACTACTTAACAAGGTTAAATATCGGAATTGAGACAGGTCGTGGATGGTTGTTGTTCATTCTTTTTCCCCTGTCCAGTGCCAAATGTGTCGGAGACAATAATTCGTTAGTCCCACTGACTGTTCGGGCAGGGCCCCGGTCTCATTTTTCTTTTTCGCGCAGGTAAGAGCGCTCACCGGGCGGAAAATTCCGCAGGTTTTTCCCGCTTCGCCCGCGCAAGACCGCGAGGATTTCCGCGATGGCGCTGACCGCGATCTCCGCCGGGCTGTCCGCACCGAGGTCGAGGCCGATCGGCGCATAGACCTGCGCGAGCGCTTCCTCGGAAACGCCGCTAGCCCGCAGGCGATCGAAAACCTGCCGGACCTTCCTCCGGCTGCCGATCATGCCGATGTAGCCCGCGCCGGAAGCGCGCAGAGCGCTCGCGAGCGCCTCGCCATCCAGCTCGTGGTTGCGACTCACAAGCACAATCGCTTCGTCGCGCTGCCAGGCGTGTTCGCCAATAAACTGCGGCGCCGCGATCTCCGCATGCCGGACTACGCCCGCCGGCATCTCCGCGAGAATTTCCGCGCGATCATCCAGCACCTCCACGAGCAGTCCGCACTCCACGGCCAGCCGCGCGATCGCCTGCGCGCAATGACCCCCGCCGACGAGAAAGAGCACTTCCCGAAGCCGTTGCGGCTCGAGCAGCACCGTCATCGCGCCGCCACAGATCGCCCCGAACGAATCGGTTTCGCCTTCGCGCAAGCTGAACGTCTTCAGCAGCGGCTCTTTCGTCCGCAGGCAGTCGAGCGCCTCGGACACGACAAGGGCCTCAAACTTCCCGCCCCCGACGGTCCCGCTGGTGCGGCCATCGGCGTAAACCAGCATCTTCGCACCCGCCGCACGCGGAACCGAGCCTTTGGTCGCCGCGACCGTGACGAGCACGCACGGCTTTCGCGCAGAGCGGGCGGCGACCAGTTCGTCGAGCAGTTCGTCAGTCATCGCGCCGGACGCTCGCTTCGATTAACCCGAAAGGCTCCTCTGTCGGTACGAAGACCTCGTTTTTATTTTCCAGCCCGAACGGCGCGAGATTTATCGGGTTGAAATGCTTGTTCGGCATCGCGAGATCGATCCGCGAAATCTCCGGGCAGGCGGCCAGCGCCGCCTCCGCCATTTGAAAGACGGTCGTCTGCGCCGAGGGACTAAAGTTTTCGGCGAACACCTTGAGCATCGCAGCGAGAATCGCGTCGTTCGCCGCGGCGTAACTTTCGGGCGCCTCCGCGAATTGCCAGGTCCCGCTGAACGACGTCGCGAGGATGCGATCAGCCGTCTCCGGGAGCGTCGTGAATTTGCATTTCGGATAGTTTTCGAACCCGGAGCCGGTCGATTTCAAAATCACCAGATCGCGAATCCCGCCCGCCACCGCGCAGCCTTCCGCCGTGCAAATCGCGCGTGTCCACCGGCGCGCGTCGCTCCCGGCCGCAAAGGCGTGCGGATGGGGCGTGCCGCCGATCGTCATCCGCTCCCAGCGGCGCTCGCGGATCTCGATCGTCGCCTTTTTCACCTGTTCGTAGCTCGCGACAAAATGCTCGCCGAGCACGACCGCGAAGAGTTCGACCTCCGCGCCGAGCCGCTCCCGCGCGAGGACGTTGATCGTGTTCTTGATCGTATCCGTAAGGACGACCTTCGAGTTATCGCCCGCGGTGTAAGAACTCTCGAAATCACCCGCGAGCAGCGCGCTCACCGCAACCTCGCGGATCGTGTGCCGCGGCCCATCGCGCAGGATTTTGAGCACGCGCACCTCCTCTTTTCCGTACTGCTGCTCGATCAGTTTCGCCATTGCGCCTCACGACTAAATCATTTAGTCCGGGAGCGCGATGCTAAAGCTGGCCGAGGTCAACGCGATGGAGCCGGCGCTATTTGCCCAACGGCTCGGGGGCGTTTTCGAGAACTCGCCCTGGGTCGCGGTGCGGACCGCGAGCGCGCGGCCTTGGCCAGATCGCGAAGCGCTCCTCGCGGCCCTGCGCGGCACCGTCGAACAGGCGAGCGAGGAGGAAAAAATCGCGCTCATCCGCGCGCATCCGGATTTGGTGGGGCGGGCTCCCCTCACGAACGAATCGCAGGCGGAACAACAAGCCGCCGGGCTCGGCGAGCTGAGCGCGGAGGAAGCGGAACAGTTCCGGGAACACAACCGCCGCTATCGGGAGAAGTTCGATTTCCCGTTCGTTATTTGCGCGCGCGAAAATAAGAAGAGCGCAATCCTCGCCGCCTTTCCGCCGCGGTTGCAAAACTCGCGCGCGGAGGAAATCCAAACGGCCCTGCAGGAAATTTGCAAAATCGCCGCGCTCCGGCTGCACGATCTCGTCGCATGAGCCTCACGACCCACGTCCTCGACACCCGCAACGGCCGGCCGGCCGCCGGCATGACCCTCGAACTCTGGTCGCGCGAGACGAACAAACTGCTCAAGCGCCTGACCACGAACGCTGACGGCCGCACTGACGAGCCGCTCCTCTCGCCTGAGGAAACCGCGGCGGGCAGCTACGAGATCGTCTTCCACGTCGGACCCTATTTCGGCGAGCGCCGTTTCCTCGACCAGGTACCGGTTCGTTTCACTATTTCGGATCCCTCCGCCAAACACCACGTCCCGCTGCTCGTGAGTCCATGGGCCTACAGCACCTATCGCGGCAGTTAAAGTGGCGCGAGCTTCTCGCTTGCGCGGTTCATCGCCGACCACTCCGCCCAACCAGCCTCGCAAGCTGGAAGCTCGCGCCCCTCCAGCACCCTCCTTCCGATCAGAGATGAGCGCGGCCGATCCCACGCCCGCCGGCCTCGTCGACTTGGCCGCCGCCCGTCTCGGCGCCGTGGCGCTGCTCGCGAACGACGAGTTCTTCGCCGAGAAGGAAAACCTCCTGAAGCCCGGCCGCGGCATTTTCATCCCCGACAAATACACCGACCACGGCAAATGGATGGACGGCTGGGAAACGCGCCGCCGCCGCACTCCCGGACACGACTGGTGCATCGTGCAGCTCGGCCTGCGCGGGATCGTTCGGCAGGTCGATATCGACACGAATCACTTCCTCGGCAATCACCCGCCCTTCGCCTCGCTCGACGCGGTTTGCCTAACGAATGAATTCCCGCAGAAACCCGAAACGCTTTCCTGGATACCGATCCTCGACAAGTCCTCGCTCAATCCCGGATCGCAAAACCTCTTCCCGATCACGAGTGACCAATCCTGGACGCATCTCCGCCTGAATATCATCCCGGACGGCGGCGTGGCCCGCTTCCGCGTTTACGGCAGCGTCATGCCGGATTGGAGCAAGCTGCCACCGGGCGAGCTCGTCGATCTCGCTGCGATCGAAAATGGCGGCGTGCCGCTCGCCTGCAGCGACATGTTTTTCAGCGCGATGCACAACCTCATCATGCCCGGCCGCTCGGAAAACATGGGCGACGGCTGGGAAACCAAACGCCGCCGCGGCCCGGGCTACGATTGGATCGTCGTGAAGCTCGGATTACCCGGGGCGATCCAGAAAATCGAAGTCGATACTAACCATTTCAAAGGCAACTACCCCGACACTTGCTCGATCGAAGGCTGCGTCGCGCCCGAGGCTCCGACCGACGCCCTAACAAGTCCCGCAACCCGGTGGCAGGAGATTTTGCCGAAAACAAAACTGCAGGCCGATACCCGCCATTTTTTCGAACAAGAACTCTCTCCGCTCAACAACTGCACCCACGTCCGCCTGAACATCTACCCCGACGGCGGCGTCAGCCGGTTGCGCGTCTGGGGCACGCCCGCCGCGGCCCTTGGCGCTGTAGCGTCGGCTGTCTCAGCCGATCCGCTGAGGACAGCGGACCCTACAACCCCGTTGCCTAACGAATGAGTGACTTCGATCTGCTCGTCCGCGGTCGCGAGCAAGATATCGGCATCAGCGCGGGGAAAATCGTCGCTCGCGCACAAAACCTTTCCGGCTCAGCGAAATCGGAAATCGACGCCAGCGACCTGGCGATCTTCCCCGGCGTGATCGACGCCCACGTTCATTTCAACGAACCCGGGCGCACCGATTGGGAAGGCTTCGCTACCGGCTCGCGCGCCGCCGCGGCTGGCGGCACGACGACCGTTTTCGACATGCCGCTCAACGCGCATCCCCCGACGATCGACGGCGCGAGCTTCGACGCGAAACGCGCCGCCGCGGAGAAGAGTTCGTTAGTCGATTTCGGTTTGTGGGGCGGTCTGGTTCCCGGAAATCTCGAGCACTTGGAGACGCTCCACGATCGCGGCGTGGTCGGCCTGAAGGCCTTCATGTGCGACAGCGGGATCGAAGATTTTTCCCCGGTGGATCGCCCGACCTTGCGCAGGGGAATGAAGCGCGCCGCTCAGCTCGATCTGCTCGTGGCGGTGCACGCCGAATCAAACCCCGGACCCGCCAAGGGCGAAACCGTGCGCGATTTTCTCGACTCCCGACCAATCGCGGCCGAGCTCGCGGCGATCGGCGACGCCATCGAGCTGGCGCGTGAAACCGGCTGCCGCCTGCACATCGTGCACGTGAGCTGCGGCCGCGGTGTCGCGCTCGTCGCGGAAGCGCGCGTGCAGGGCGTGGACGTCACCTGCGAGACCTGTCCGCATTACCTTTTTCTGACCGACGAAGACATGGTCCGCCTCGGCGCGGTCGCGAAATGCGCGCCACCCCTCCGTCCGCCCGCCGAGCAGGCCGAGCTTTGGCAACACCTGCACGAAGTCGCGACGATTGCCTCCGATCATTCGCCATCGCCGTGGTCGATGAAAGAGGGAGAAAAATTTTTCAAGGTCTGGGGCGGCATCTCCGGTTGTCAGCATCTCCTCCCGCTCCTGAGCGACGCCGCGGGAAAGATCTCGCGCGCCGAGATCGCCAGACTAACGAGCGCAGGAGTGGCCGAACGCTTTCGCATCGCGGAAAAAGGCGGCCTCGAAATCGGGAAGGACGCCGACCTCACGCTCGTTGATCTCCGCGCGCAGGAGGTGGTGCACACGGAGTCGCTCCACTATCGGCATCGCCACACGCCCTATCTTGGTCGCAGACTCCACACCCGCATCGTGCGCACTATTTTGCGGGGACAAACCATCTTCGAGGATGGTAATCTCGGCCCACGTCCCACCGGTCGATTGGTTAGGCCGCGGACGGAGCAAAAGCTTTGAAAACCACCTTGCCGCCGAACGAAGTTGAGAAAATCAGCGTGAGCCTGAGCGAGGCCAACCAGGCCTTTATGCGGCACTACCCGGGGGAATCGAACCGGCGCCAGGCGGTCCACACCGTTTACGGCGGCGCCCATCTTTTCAAAGCCGACTCGCCCGCGCGCCTTGGGGCGGTCGCTCTGCGGGCGCTGGAGGAATACGCGCCCGATGCGGTGACGCTCGCGCAATCGTTAGGCGTGCGCGGCGACGAGGATCTCTGGCAGCTCATCCATGACCGCATCGTCGAGAAATTGCAGCGCGAGCCGGTCGAGGATTTCCGGCTCGACTTTGAAGACGGCTACGGCAATCGCGCCGACGAGGAAGAGGACGGGCATGCCGTCAGCGCCGCCGAGGAAGTAGCGCGCGGACTAAAGGAAGGCTCGCTCCCGCCTTTTCTCGGCATCCGGGTCAAGCCGCTCAACGAAGATCTGCGCGCACGGAGCATGCGCACGCTCGACCTCTTCGTCACCGCCCTAACGAGCGCGACGGACGGCGAGTTGCCGCCCAATTTCGTCATCACCGTGCCGAAAGTGCAGGTGCCGGCGCAGATGACCGCGACCGTTCGTCTTTTCGAAGCGCTCGAAAAGAAAATCGGCCTAACGAGCGGCGCGCTCCGGATTGAACCGATGATCGAAACCCCGCAGGCGATCATCAACCAGCGCGGCGAAGTCGCCCTTGGCTCGCTCGTGGAGGCGGCGGAAGGGCGTTGCGGGAGCGTGCACTTCGGCGTTTACGATTACACCGCGAGCTGCGGAATCACCGCCGCCTATCAGACGATGCGACATCCGGCCTGCGATTTTGCGCGGCAGATGATGCTCGTCTCGCTCGCCGGCACCGGCATTCACCTTTCCGACGGTGCGACTAACATTTTGCCGGTCGGTCCGCAGCGCGCGCGCGAAGGTCAGCCGCTCAGTGCCGAACAACAACAGCACAATCGCGCAGCCGTCCAGGCCGCGTGGCGCCTCAGCTTCAACGACAACCTGCACTCGCTACGGACCGGTTTTTATCAGGGCTGGGATTTGCATCCGGCGCAGTTCGTCACTCGTTATGCCGCGGTCTTCGCCTTCTTTCTCGAGGGGCTCGAGAGCGCCTCGAATCGGTTGAAAACCTTTGTCGAGAAAGCCGCGCTCGCCTCGCTTTTCGGGGACGTTTTCGATGACGCCGCCACCGGCCAGGGGCTGCTCAACTTTTTCCTCCGCGGCATCGCCTGCGGCGCGATCACGGAAGAGGAAGCGCTCGCCACTGGCCTAACAATCGCGGAAATCCGCTCTCGCTCATTTTACAAAATCCTCGAAGGACGGCGGAAGGGATGAGTCGCGCGTTCGAGTTTCGTCTCAACGGAAAACCCGTCCGCGTTGAGTCCGTTTCGCCTAACGTTACCCTCCTGGAATGGCTGCGGACGAGCGGCCTGACCGGCTCGAAGGAAGGCTGCGCGGAAGGCGATTGCGGCGCCTGCTCGGTCGCGATCGTCGACCGCGACGCGCGCGGGAAGCGCTGCTACCGCGCGATCAATAGCTGCCTCGTCCCGCTTCCGCTCATGGCCGGGCGCGACGTGATCACGGTCGAGGGTGTGGCCGGCGAAAAGCTGCATCCGGCGCAGCAGGCGATGGTGGAAAATTTCGGCTCCCAATGCGGCTATTGCACGCCGGGATTCATCATCTCGCTCTTCGAGGGCTACTACCGCAAGGACCTCAAGACCGCCGCCCAACTCGACGAACAACTTTGCGGCAACCTCTGTCGTTGCACCGGCTACCGCCCGATTCGCGACGCCGCGGCCGACGCCTTCGCGCAACGCGGCGCGCCGGATGCGTTCGACGCGCAGCTCAAAAGCGCGAAGGCGAAACTGAACGCCGTTCGTTACGCGAGCGGCACTGAAAAATTCCTGCGGCCGACGTCGTTAGGCAAGCTGTTCGAAGCGATGGCACAAAATCCGGAGGCGCGCCTGATCGCGGGGGCGACCGAGCTCGGGCTCGAGATCACGAAAAAGTTCCGCAAGTTCCCAGTCCTCATCTCGGTCGAAGCCATCCCCGAGCTAAACGAACTGCGTTCCGCGCCTAACGACTGGACGATCGGCGCCGCAGTGAATCTGACGCGGATCGACGAAGCGCTCGGCGCGGAATATCCGGAGCTGCGCGAGATGCTCCTCGTCTTCGGTTCGCGGCAAATTCGCAACCGCGCCACGATGGGCGGCAACCTCGTGACCGCTTCGCCGATCGGCGATTCCGCGCCGGTCTTGCTCGCGCTCGAAGCCAAGCTCGTCCTCGCGTCGGCGGGCGGGGAGCGGACGCTGACGCTCGACGAGTTTTTCGTTTCCTACCGCCAGACCGCGCTCCAGCCGGGCGAGATTTTGAAGTCGATCCTGGTCCCGCGGATTCCAGCGGAGGCGCGCTCGGTTCGGAGGTTTTACAAGGTTTCGAAGCGGCGGGAGATGGACATCAGCACGGTCGCCGGATGTTTCGCGGTTTCGTTAGGCGAGAGCGGCACGATCGTCCACGCGCGGTTGGCGTTTGGCGGGGTCGCGGCGATGCCGGCGCGTGCGCGACAGACCGAGCGGGAACTTATCGGGAAGCGGTGGCTACCGGAGACGGCGGCAGAAATTTTTCCAGTTCTCGAAAAAGAGTTTACGCCCATCTCCGACGTGCGCGGAAGCGCCGATTATCGCGGGCGACTGATCCAAACTTTGCTGCAGAAGTTTTTCGCCGCCGAGGAAGTGCTTGCGCCTCACGACCGAAAAATTGCCCGCGCGCTCCTGCAAAAAGACGATTCGCCGCCGCATGAAAGCGGGCACAAGCATGTCACCGGCGAGGCGATTTATGTCGATGACGTCGCGCAAACGGAGCGGATGCTCGAAGTCTGGCCGGTCACTTCGCCGCAGGCGCATGCCCGGATTTTGCGGCGCGACGCGACCGCGGCGCGCGCGCTGCCGGGAATCGTTGGGGTGTTGTTTGCGGAGGATGTTCCCGGGCTCAACGACGTGGGCGCGGTCCGGCACGACGAGATTTTGCTCGCAGACAAGGAAGCGTTTTATCACGGACAAATCATCGCGCTGGTCGTCGGCGAGACGCAGGAATTGTGTCGCGCGGCGGCGGCGAAAGTGGTGGTCGACTACGAAGCTTTGCCGCCGCTTTTCACGATTGAAGAAGCGATCGCGGCCGACAGTTTCCACAGCGATCCAAATTTCATCCGGCGCGGCGACGTGACCGCTGGCCTAACGAGTGCGCCGCTGAAGCTGGCCGGCGAATTTTCCTTCGGCGGTCAGGACCATTTTTATCTCGAGACGAACGCGGCCTGGGCGGAGCCGGGCGAGGACGCGGGCGTCTTCATCAGCTCCTCGACGCAACATCCCTCGGAGGTCCAGCACATCGTCGCGCATTTGTTGGGCGTGCCGATGCATCGCGTGGTGATCGAATGCCCGCGGATGGGGGGCGGGTTCGGCGGCAAGGAAACGCAGGCGGCCGGTCTGGCCGCGCTCGCGGCGCTCGCCGCGACGAAAACGGGCCGCAAAGTGCGCGTCCGTTTCGACCGCGATCAGGACATGATGATCACTGGCAAGCGGCATCCGTTCCTCGGAAAGTTCGAGGTCGGTTTCGATCGCGAAGGGTTGCTCCTGGCGGCAAAAATCGAGTTGTTTTCGAATGGCGGCTGGTCGCTCGATCTTTCCCGTGCGGTGACCGATCGCGCCGTTTTTCATCTCGATAATAGCTACTACATTCCGCACCTCGAATTCAGCGGCCGGGTGGCGAAGACGAATCTCGCTTCCAACACGGCCTTTCGCGGCTTCGGCGGGCCGCAAGGAATGCTCGTGATTGAAGAGATCATGGACCGCATCGCGCGCGCCACCGGGCTCGCGCCGGAGGTCGTTAGGCGACGCAACCTTTACCGCGGCGCGGGCGAAACGAACACCACGCCCTACGGCCAGGAGATCGAAGACAACCGGCTCCAGCGCATCTGGCAGGAGCTGAATGTTTCGAGCGATTTTGCGGCGCGCCAGGAAGAGCTGCGGCAGTGGAACGCCGCTCAGCCT
>JBPCRH010000277.1:0-4037 GCA_050997075.1 Chthoniobacterales bacterium | reverse complement strand
GCCGGAGGGGGTGCAACTGCGGCTTCCAAGGAGATCACTTCGCCAATGGTCGGCACTTTTTACCGCGCGGCCTCGCCGGAGTCGCCCTTCTTTGTCGAGATCGGGAAAGAAGTAAATCCCGAGACCGTCGTCTGCATCATCGAGGCGATGAAAGTGATGAACGAGATCAAAGCCGAGGTCAGCGGCGTCATCGCCGAAGTCGTGGCGGAGAATGGGAAGCCGGTCCAGTTTGGCCAAGCCCTTTTCAAGGTTCGTTAGGCCGCGCCGTGTCGCGGTGGTGGCTGATTTTCGGAGTTTTTTAGCCACAGATGAACACAGATTTTCACAGATGCAGAAGAGGCTTCGGATTGCCTTTATCTGTGTTTCATCTGTGTCGATCTGTGGCTTCTCTCTTTCTTCATGTTTGAAAAAATCCTGATCGCGAACCGCGGCGAAATCGCCCTCCGCATCATCCGCGCCTGCAAGGAGCTCGGCATTCGCACCCTCGCGGTTTACTCGGAGGCGGATGTCGATTCTCTCCACGTCCAGCTCGCCGATGAATCGATCTGCATCGGCTCCGCGCCCAGTTCCGACAGCTACCTGCGGATCGATCGGATCATGAGCGCGGCCGAAGTCGGCGACGTCGATGCGATTCACCCGGGCTACGGATTCCTCGCCGAGAACGCGCACTTCGCGGAAGTCTGCGAGAGCTGCAAAATCAAATTCATCGGTCCCTCGGCCGATGCGATGCGCGCGATGGGCGACAAGAATTCCGCGCGCGCCGCGGCTGGCAAAGCCGGCGTGCCGGTCACGCCCGGGAGCGACGGCATCGTCGAGACCGAAGCCGAAGCCATCCAGTTGGTGAAGAAGATCGGCTATCCGGTGATGATTAAGGCCGTCTCCGGGGGCGGTGGCCGCGGGATGCGCGCGGCGCACAACGAAGCAAGCCTCATCCAGGGATTTCACGCCGCGCGCACGGAGGCGGACAAGGCTTTCGGCAACGCCGAGGTTTACATCGAGAAGCTGATTGTGAACCCGCATCACATCGAGTTTCAGATCATGGCCGACACACACGGCCATACCGTCCATCTCGGGGAACGCGATTGCTCGATCCAGCGGCGCAACCAGAAGGTGATCGAGGAATGTCCCTCGCCGCTGCTCACGCCCTCGCTCCGAAAAAAGATGGGCGACGCCGCCGTAAAACTCGCGCAGTCGGTCGACTACGTGAACGCTGGCACCATGGAGTTCCTCGTTGAGGAAACTGGCAAATATTACTTCATCGAGATGAACACCCGCATTCAGGTAGAGCACACGATTACCGAAGAAGTTTACGGCTGCGACCTCGTGAAAGAGCAGATCCACATCGCCGCGGGTGACAAACTTTCCCCGCACATCGCGCGGCCGGTCGCGCGTCAGCACGCCATCCAGTGCCGAATTAATGCCGAGGATCCGGCGCGCAATTTCCAGCCCTCCGCCGGGCGGATTAATTTTTACTACGCGCCGGGCGGGCGCGGGGTGCGGATCGATTCCCACGCCTACACCGGCTACACCGTGCCGCCTTACTACGACTCGATGATCGCGAAATTGATCGCGGTCGGCGCCACCCGGGCATCGGCGATCGAGCGGATGCGGCGCGCGCTCGGCGAGTATCTCATCACCGGAATCAAAACGACGATCCCGTTTCTGACCGCGATTATGCGCAACTCTGATTTCCGGAACGGCAATTACGACACGGGTTACGTCGACCGGATGATGAACTCGGAGAACTTCGAATTGCAGTCGTCGAACGGCCGGTTGCACGATTAAGGGAAGCGCGTCACTCGCAGTGTCATCCCGAGCGGAGCGCAGCGGAGTCGAGGGATCCCGTCGGGTTTCTTGGAAGACCTTGCGCAGAAGCTTCTTCCCGCGCAGAAGCTTCACGGCAGCTCGGCGGGATCCCTCGGCTTCGCTCGGGATGACACAAGCGCATCTCCTCTAAAAAATGAACTCGTTAGGCGACGCCCGGCTCTATGCCATTCTCGATCTCGGCTACGTCGAGCCGGCTGAAGCACTAAACGCGGCCGCACAACTAATCCGCGGCGGCGTCGACCTCATCCAACTTCGGGCGAAAAAGCAGAGCGCTGAGGAAATTTATGACCTGGCCGCGCAACTGCATCGCCTAACGAATCCGGCCGGTGTGCCCCTGATTATCAACGACCACCCGGAGATCGCCCGCGATCTTCCTGTGGAAGGCCTGCATCTCGGCCGGGACGACCTCCCGCTCGCGGCCGCGCGCGAGATCGTTAGGCGAAAAGGTTGCTGGTTCGGCAAGTCGACGCACGGTGCCGCGCAAGCGGTCGCCGCCCAGGCCGAGGGTCCGGATTACATCGGTTTCGGCCCGCTCTTTGCCACGCCGACGAAGCCCGCCTACGCGCCGATCGGCATCGACGACATCCGCCTCGTGCACGAGCTCGTGGAGCTCCCGATTTTTTGCATCGGCGGGATCAAACTCAAAAATCTCCCGCAAGTTTTAGCGGCTGGCGCAAAGCGCGTGGTCATCGTATCGGGACTGCTGCAAAACGCCGATATCGCCGCCGCCACCCGCGCGGCGAAGCAACTCTTGGCAAATCAGCAATCCGAAGTCAGCAATCAGCAATAATCCCATGTCCGTCCTCGTCGTTGGTTCCATCGCACTCGATACCGTCAAAACTCCCGTGGAAGAGCACACCGATCAGCTTGGCGGCTCCGCTTCCTATGCCGCGCTTGGCGCCAGCTTCTTCGCGCCGGTCAAACTTGTCGGTGTGGTCGGCGATGATTTTCCGGAATCGGAATTCGCCTTCTGGAATGAGCACGCGATCGACGCCAGCGGCGTGCAGCGGGCCGAGGGCAAAACCTTCCGCTGGAGCGGCGAGTACGCCTGGGACTTGAACACGCGCGAAACAAAGTCGGTCGCGCTCAACGTCTTCGAAAATTTCGAGCCGACGCTGCCGGAGAATTTTCGTCAGACCGATTTCGTTCTCCTCGCAAACATCGCGCCGTCGCTGCAATCGCATGTGCTCGACCAGATGCAGCGTCCGCGTTTCATCGTCGCGGACACGATGGATCTCTGGATTGAAACCACGCGCAAAGACCTCGACGCCCTCCTCCCGCGCGTCGACTTGCTCATCCTCAACGACAGCGAAGCGCGGCAGATGACGAACAACACCAGCCTGATTCGCGCCGGCCGCGAGATCCGGCGGATGGGACCGAAATATGTCGCGGTGAAAAAAGGCGAGCACGGCGCGCTGCTCTTCGGGCCGGACGATTTCTTCAGTTGCGGCGCTTACCCGCTCGAAGACATCCACGATCCGACCGGGGCGGGGGATACCTTTGCCGGCGGCGTCGCCGGTTATCTCGCCGGGCGCACCGATGGCGAGGTCGGTTTCGCGGAACTGCGCAATGCGCTGATCTACGGCAGCGTCCTCGCCAGTTTCAACGTGGAAGCCTTCAGCATGGACCGGATGCGCACGCTCACGAACGACCAAATCGACGAGCGCTATCAGATGTTTAAGCTGATGAGCCAGTTCGAAGTGCTGGAGTAACGCGCGGACGACAGCTTCCGGGTAGCGCCCACGTTCCGTGGGCTGGTCGCGGCATTCTGCTGCGACGCACTTTTCGAATGGCGTGAGCGTCACGAGCAGATCGACCTTCAAGGAAAGTTCGCGACGGTGAAACACCGTCGCCAGCACGCGAAACGCGTGCGCTACCCGAGCCCTCCGTTTGCGTCGCAGCCGTCGCAAACTTATTAAACCCGCCATGGCCAACCTCCTTCTCGGCGTCAATGTCGACCATGTCGCGACCCTGCGTCAGGCGCGCTACGCGACGATGCCGGATTCGAAAAACGCCGAACCCGACCCGGTGGCAGCCGCCAGCCTTTGCGAGCGCGCGGGCGCGAGCGGCATCACCGCGCACCTCCGCGCCGACCGCCGCCACATGCAGGATCGCGACCTCCAACGCCTCCGCGACAACATCATGACCAAGCTGAATCTCGAGATGGGCAACACCCCGGAGATTCTCGCCTTCGCCATTCGCCTCCAGCC
>JBPCRH010000266.1:0-3292 GCA_050997075.1 Chthoniobacterales bacterium | reverse complement strand
TTTTTCTCGATGAGTTGCCGGAATTCAAACGCTCCACTCTCGAGGTCATGCGCCAGCCGCTCGAGGATGGGCGCGTGACCGTCACGCGCGCGGCCGGCTCGGTTACTTTCCCGAGCGAGTTCATGCTCGTCGCGGCGATGAACCCCTGCCCCTGTGGCTATTTCGGCGACCTGAAGCGCGAGTGCCGCTGCAGCCCGCTGCAGGTGCAGCGTTATCGCCAGCGCATTTCCGGGCCGTTGCTCGATCGCATCGATCTCCACATCGAAGTGCCGGCGGTGGAATACCGCGACATCTCGAGCGAGCGCGCCGAGGAGAAATCCGACGCGATCCGCGCGCGCGTGGCCGCGGCGCGTGAACGGCAACAGGCGCGTTTTCATTCCGATAAGAAGACCACCTGCAATGCGCGGATGAGCGCGCGCCAGATCAAGGCGCATTGCAAACTAACCGACGAATCGCAGGAGCTGATCCGCATCGCGATGACTGAGCTGAACCTGAGTGCGCGCGCTTACGATCGCATTCTCAAAGTCTCGCGCACGATCGCCGACCTCGAAGGCGTGGAAGCGATCACGCCCGATCATGTGAGCGAGGCGATCCAGTATCGGACGTTCGATCGCACGCTCTGGGTGTGATGCGTCCGGGTGTCGAATTCGGCGAACTGTAGACGCGTCCCTCTGGGACGCGCGGGAGTTGCGTCGATTGGCTCTATCCAGAGGCGGAGGTTGCTCCCGCGCTCCGCAGAGCGAAGCGTCTACAGCGCTGCGTCGTCTTCGCGTGACGCGACTCAGATTGTCGGCGGCGAGGGTTTGTCCTTGAGCCAGCCGAGATCGTAGAGCGGGCGGGCGAACCAGGAGAAGAGTTCCGGCCGGAAAATCTGCCGTGCGGTCGCAATCCATTTTTGCGCGGGGCGCTCGTGGCCCTGGGCGAACTCGGCAACCGCGTGCGCGAAATAATAAGCCGGCGTTTCGGTGGGAAACTTTATGTTTTCGAGCGCCCGCTCCGCGCCTTCGCGGTTGTGCTGCGCAAGCGAGGCGACGAGCAAACCATAGCGCACGCGCTCGTTCGAAGTGAGGATGTTCGTCTCGCGCACGAGCTGTTCGTAAGCGGCCGCCGCGTCGCTAAATTTCTTCTCGCGCAGGAGGAGATCAGCGCGATGCAGACGCGGCGCGAAGAGCTCCGGCTGCAACTTGTGCGCTTCGTCAAAACTTTTGGCGGCCTCTTCCAGTTTTCCCTGTTCGAGCGCGATGGAACCGCGGAGGTCGAGCGAGTCGCCGCTGGTCCCTCGAGCCTTGTCGTGCTGGTTGAGTTGGGTGAGAGCGGCATCGAGCCGGCTTGCCTGATAATCGGCCTGCGCCGCTTCGAGCCGGTTCCCAAAGGCCGCGGGCTCCGGCTCCGCCGCGAGTGCGAAGGAAGCGAGAGCGAAGGAAAGGGCCAGGAGAACGCGCATGGCCGGGATGCTTCGGGAAAAGGCGTGGAGGCGCAAGACTAAACCCGGGCACCGCGGGCGAGCGGATGGGCAGGGATTCGAACCCTGGTTGCCTTGCGGCAAACACGCTTTCCAGGCGTGCGCATTAGACCACTCTGCCACCCATCCTTTTCGGCCGAGCCGCCCTCGTTAGGCGCGGCGCGGGTTACAGCTGCAAGCGGCGAAACAGTTCGTCGAGCGGCAGTTGAATGCCAATGTAAAATTCCCCGAAGTCGGCATAGGCCGCGCTCACTTCGTCGAAGCGCATCTGGTAGACGATCGCTTTCACCTGGAAAGTGTCGTGCGCAAAAAGAGTCACGCCCCACTCCGCATCGTCGAGCCCGGTGGAGCCGGTGATGAGCTGCTTGATCTTGCCCGCGTACTGGCGCCCGACGCGCGCGTGCCCGGCCATGAGAGTGCGCCGCTCTTCATAGGGGAGCGAATACCAGTTCGTGGTTTCGCCGCGCCGCTTCGTCATATTGTAAAAGCTGACGACCGGCCAGTCCGGCAGCGTCGGATACATCCGCTCGTGCCGGTAGTGCTTCATCCGTTCGCGGAAACTTTCCATCCCGGCTTCGAACTCCGGCGTGCCGCGTTTTAATTGCTGCTCGGTCTCGAGCGTCCCAGCCCACTGCTCGTCGGTCGTGGTGTATTCGCTCTCTTCCGTGAGCGAGAGATAACTGTAAACCGGCACGAGGACATCCGCGCCTAACGACAGCGTGAGCTGCTTCTCGATCCGGTTCGCCACCTGCAGATCGGGGGTAATGAGCATGAAGGCGAGATCGGCTTTCGGCGTCACCTGGCTGAGGGTGAGGAGTTGAGTTTTCTCGAGCGCGCGCTTCTCCTGCACGAGGGGGGAGAGGACGACCTTGGCGGCGCGCTGCTCCGTGGCGCTGAGCAGTTGCCATTGGCCGTACTCGATCCGGTAAAAGAGGTGGAGACAATGCCAGCCTTCCTGCGGAATGAGCGGAGCGGGTGTCGGGTCCATGGGCGAGTTTCCGGTCGAGCGGCAGTTAGTCAAGAAAGCGGCAACCGGCTTACTTGCACCTTCACTTTAACTTTCACTTACACTCTTCTCTCACTGGGCCGGAAGAGGGGGAGTGTAAGTGAAAGTTAATGTGTAGGTGCAAGTGGAGAGGCCCAGAGCGGTTACGCGTTCACCTGGCTCGCGCTCGGGAGATGCGCGAGGCAGTATTCCTCGCCATCGCGCGCGACCCGGAACTCGAGATTCGCATTTGTCAGTTCGGTCGCGCCGCAGGTCGCGCAATGGTGCAGCGCCTCGTCTTCCGGGCGGGCCGCTTCCTCGAAACGCTGGCGGCGTCCGGTGGTTTGCTGGCGATTCCGCACATCGCGCACGATGCCGGGCCCGAAGAAAATGAGGTAGTTCGCGAAGGTCACGACGAGCGCCATGCGATACGACATCGGGTTCGCGACGAAGCCAAAGAGGAGGAGCCCGGCGGAGATCCAGGCGAGCCATTTCACCTTCATCGGCAGAACGAAGAGGACGTAAATGACCTCGTCAGGAAAGAAGTGCGCGAAGGCGAAGAAAAGCGACGACGCGAGCATCGCGTTGGAGAATTGCGCGCCGAAAAGGAAGGCCGCGATCGTCGTCCCGATCATGCCGACGAGGAAATAAAGGGTGAGCGCAAACGCGCCCCAGGCCGCCTCGAGCCGGGCGCCGATGAAAAGCAAAAACCAAAGTGCGATGAGCAACCAGAACGGTCCCAGCATCGAGCCGGGCTGACCCATGGCCTGCGGGATGAAGATGTAAGTGATGAGCCGCCAGACTTCGCCGTGCAGGATTCGCTCCGGGTTCAGCGTCAGCACGGT
>JBPCRH010000234.1:0-3321 GCA_050997075.1 Chthoniobacterales bacterium | reverse complement strand
CATAATGCTAGCTTAGAAGGGGCCGCAAGGCTGGCAATGCGAAGCAAACTTTTCGGAGGCAGCGGCGCGGTCGACGCCGCGGTCGACGCCTCCCTCGGGGAGGCGCGGGAATTGCGTCCCAAGCTCTGGAGAGGTGCTGCCACACCCGCGCTTCGCCGAGCGAAGTGTCTACAGCGGAGCGCTCCGCCTAACGAGTACGCCCGAGGTAGTTGCCGAGGAAAGCGATCGCGTCGCTCGCGACCAGCAGCCCGTTTGCGAAAGAGGACCGTTTTGCCCGGGCGCTCGCTCGACAAATTTCGCTCTCTTATTCTAGAGTGACGCGGCGTCTTTACGACCCGGCTGGCGCAGCGGCGGCTGCTGGTGACCGGTTTCTTTGAGGTGCCAGTACTCTTCCGCGATGGCGAAACCCCGATCTGGATCAACCTCGAAGTCTCGCAGCCCGACGACGATTGGCAGATCGATCACATCGGTTGGGAATATAATCCGCGGAAACTCCGGGCTTCGCCCTAACGAGTTTCGCCCTCTGGCCAAAAGGAGCGCCGCGGTTTAGGAATGCGGCGTGCCAGCGCGGTCGCAACATTTTCATTTCCTCGGGATCTGCGGGACGGCGATGGGCTCGGTCGCGGCCGCTCTGCGCGCGCGCGGTTGCACCGTGACCGGTTCGGATGAGCGGGTCTATCCGCCGATGTCGGATTTCCTCCGGAGCAAAGGAATCACCCTGACCGAGCCGTATCGCGCGGAGAATTTGCCTGACGATCCCGATCTCGTCGTCGTGGTCGGGAATGCGATCAAGCGCGGGAATCCGGAGGTGGAAGCGGTCCTCAATCGCAAGCTTTACTACCTCTCACTGCCCGAGGTCGTGAAGGAAAATTTCCTCCGCGGCCGGCACAATCTCGTTGTCACCGGTACCCATGGAAAAACGACCACGACTGCGCTCCTCACCTGGATGCTGACGGTCGCGGAGATGGCGCCGAGCTACCTGATCGGCGGGATCCCGCGCAACCTCGGGCAGGGCGCGCTTTTTAGTGACTCGAAGTATTTCGTGATCGAGGGCGATGAGTACGACACCGCCTTTTTCGACAAGCGCTCCAAGTTCATCCACTACCTCCCCGAGCTCCTGATCGTGAACAATCTCGAGTTCGATCACGCGGATATTTTTCCCGATCTTGAGGCAGTAAAACTCAGCTTCCGCCGGCTCCTCAACATCGTCCCGCAGAACGGCATGATCCTGCTCAACGGCGACGATCCCAACTGCGTGGAAGTGGCGCGCGATTGTCTCGCGCCGCTTTTCGAGGTTGGCTTTTCGGAGAACTGCGCGCAGCGGATTCGCGACGTTTCTTACCGCCCGCAGGGTTCGCGCTTCTCGTTGGGCGAAGCGACTTTCGACCTGCCGCTGGTCGGCGAATTCAACGTTCGGAACGCGGCCATGGCCGCGGCTGCGGCGCGCTTTTACGGCGTCGCGCCGGACGTGATCCAGACCGCCCTAACGAGTTTCGAAGGGATCGCGCGCCGGCAGGAAGTCCGCGGGACCGAGCGCGGAGTGACCGTGATCGACGACTTCGGGCATCACCCGACGGCGATCCGGGAGACGCTCGGGGCCTTGCGCCACCGCTTCCCGGGGCAGCGGCTTTGGGCGGTCTTCGAGCCGCGTTCGAACACCACACGGCGCGCGATTTTCCAGCAGGAACTACCGGCCGCGCTCGCGTTGGCCGACGGCGTTTTCCTCGCGCAGATCGCGGCCCTCGAGCAAATCCCGGAAGACGAACGGCTCGACGCGGAGGCGGTGGTCGCGGCGATCGCGGAGGCGGGCCGGATGGCTTTCTACGAGGCGGACGCAGAAGCCATCGTCGAGCGAATGGTGCCGCTGCTCCAGCCTAACGACGTCGTCACGATCTTCAGCAACGGCGGCTTCGACGGGATCCACGAGAAGCTCCTCGCTGCTCTGAAGGCAGGGTAGGGATATCTCAGGAACGCAGGAAAGCAGGAAGGGATTTGGGGAAATCAGGCGCCGCGTCTCATTCATAACTCCCACAAATTTCCTGCTTTCCTGCCTTCCTGAGAGATCCCCCCTCCGCCTCTCTCGATGGTTGACCGCAAGGCGCGAAACAACTAAATACTGCGCGTGCTCCGCCGCCTCTCCTGCTGCCTCGTCGCGCCCCTCTGTTTCGCTCTTCCCGTGCTCGCGCAAATCCCCGGGCCGACGCCGCGGATCCTGCCGCGCCCGGTCGCTGGGAATACCGCCGACGCGCAGGATGTGGTGACCCTGCAGTTCCCGAACAGCGACGTCATCGACGTTCTCCATTTCTACGAGAACCTCACGAACAGCAAACTCGTCATCGACAACAACGTGCAGGGGAAGGTGAACATTTTCATCGCCCAAAAAGTGCCGCGGAAAGAGGCGATCACGATCATCGAGATGAACCTCGCCTTGAATGGCTTTTCGCTCGTGCCGGCGGGTGACGATGTCATCGAAGTCGTCGGGGTGAACAAAAACCCGCGGGCCGCAGCGGTCCCGATCGTCTCCGATCCGGCCGATATCCCCGAGGGCGCGAAGGTGGTGAGCTACCTCTTCCACCTGAACTACGCCGACCCGCAGGAACTCCAGGGCGTGCTCTCGCAGTATCTCGCCGGCATCGGCGGACAGGCGCCGATTTTGGCGTTGCCGAAATCTTCCAGCCTGCTCGTGACCCAGAGCTCGGATGTGCTCCGCAAGCTTGTGCGCATGGTCCAGGAGCTCGACTCCGCGCCGGCGGCGGTCGAGAGCGAGTTCATCAAGCTCGAACGCGCCGATGTCACCAAAGTGGTCGACATGTTGAAGGACATTTTCGAGAAGGGGACGCAGGGGCCGTCGAACGTCGGCGGGATTCGCCAGGTGCGGAATGGTGTGCCCGTTCCCGGCGGGGTGGCGCAGCAGGGTGAAGCCGATGAAGAAGGCGGGAGCGCGGTGCTCTCGGAGGATTCGCTCGTCGTGGGCAAAATCAAGCTGGAAGCCGACGTGCGCACGAACCGCATTCACGTCATCACCCGGCCGATCAACATGCCGTGTGTGAGGAAGTTAATTTCCGAGTTTGACGCGAATGTGGAGTTCGGCAAACCGGTCTCCTTCGCGTTGCAGTACATCTCCGCGGGAGACGTTCTCCCGGTGCTGGTGCAGGCACTGACCGAGCCGGGCACAGAGAATCAAGGGGGCGGGCAGGGCAACCTCAATCCTAACCAGCGCAATAATCCGCAACGCAATCCGACCCCGAGCCCGAATCAATCGGGCAACCTCAATGGGACGGCCAGCGACAGTACCCTGCAGGTGAGCGAAGAGCTTTCGAC
>JBPCRH010000207.1:0-2955 GCA_050997075.1 Chthoniobacterales bacterium | reverse complement strand
CGGAACGAGCACGTCGGTTTCGTTTTCCAAAATTTCCAGCTCATCCCGACCTTGACCGCGCTCGAGAACATCACCGTGCCGATGGAACTCCGCGGCGATCGCGGCGCGCGGGAGCTTGCGCGCGAACTGCTCCGGCGGGTCGGTTTAAGTGACCGCGCCGATCATTATCCGACGCAACTTTCCGGCGGCGAACAGCAGCGGATCGCGCTCGCCCGCGCGTTTATCAACCGACCGAAAGTGCTCTTCGCCGATGAGCCGACCGGCAACCTCGACGCCGAGACGAGCCAGAACGTGATCGACATCATGCTCGAGCTCAATCGAAAAGATGGCACCGCGCTCGTCCTCGTGACCCACGACCCGGATGTGGCGCGGCTAACCGAACGGACGATCCGGTTACGCAGCGGGGAGATGGTGGCATGAGCTGGTCCCGAGGCACTAAAAAGGTGTGTCATCCCGAGCGAAGCGCAGCGGAGTCGAGGGATCCCGTGGGTTTTCTGGGAAGGATGCGATCGGGGTTTATTAGCGTGAGACCGGGGCTTCCAGGCTTGCGATCAGGGCTTCACCGCTTGCGATCGGGGCTTCCAGGATGCGCGACGGGATCCCTCGACTTCGTTGCGTTCGCTCCGCTCTCTTCACTTCGCTCGGGATGACTCTGCTGTTCATCACGCGGATGGCCTGGCGCGACAGCCGCTCGAGCCGGCGGCGGTTGCTGCTTTTCTCGATTTCGATTTCGTTAGGCGTCGGGGCCTTGATCGCGATCGGTCTCTTCCGCGCGAGTCTCGCGCAGGCGATCGACGAGCAGGCGCGCGCGCTTCTCGGCGCGGACCTCGTCGTGGAAAGTTCGCAGCCGTTTACGAAGGAACAGGAGCAAATGTTGCGCTCGTTAGGCGAGACGCAGGCGCGCGAAGTGCGCTTCCGCACGATGGCGCTTTTCCCGAAGGACGGCGGCACGCGGCTCGTCCATGTGCGCGCGCTCGGCGGCAACTTCCCGTTTTTCGGAAAGATGGAAACCGCCCCAGCGGTGGCCGCACAAAACTTCCGCAACGGCGGGCGGGCCGTGCCGGACGAAAGCCTGCTTTTACAGTTCCGCGCGCAGACCGGGGATCCGATCAAGCTCGGCGACCTCACGCTCACAATCGCGGGTGCGCTCACGAAAATGCCGGGCGAAGCGTCGCCCGCCGCGAGCTTTGCCCCGCGTGTTTACATCCCGCTGCAGAACCTCGCGGCGACGAATCTCCTCAAGCCTGGCAGTCTCGCGCACTACCTGAACTTCGTGCAGTTCGCGCCCGGAACGGATGTCGCGGCGGAGCTCCAAAAAATCACGCCGCAAATCGAGAAAGCCGGCTTGGAATACGACACGGTCGCGAAACGAAAGAAGGATCTCGGCGAAGCGCTCGACAACCTTTACCGCTTTCTCAATCTCGTCGGCTTCATCGCGCTTCTCCTCGGCGCGGTTGGCGTAGCGAGCGCGATCCAGGCGCATCTCCAACAAAAAGTGCGGACGGCCGCGGTGCTGCGCTGCCTCGGCGCGGCCGGGCGCACGACGGTTCTGGTTTATCTCCTCCAGGCGATCGCCCTCGGCGTCGTCGGCGCGCTCGTCGGTGCGGCGCTGGGCCTGACGATCCACCAACTGCTCCCGGGGACGCTGCAAAGATACCTCCCTTTCACGCTCCCGACGACGATCGCGTGGGCGCCGGTGCTCCGCGGCATGGGCACCGGTTTGGCGGTTTGCATTCTCTTCGCGCTTCCGCCGCTTTTGCGTTTCCGCCGCGTCTCGCCGCTGCTCACTTTGCGCGCGGCGGCGGAGGAGAACGGCGCGGCTGGAAAACGCGATTATGTCCTCTGGCTGGTTTACCTCGCGATTGGTCTCGGGCTGACCGCGTTCGCGATTTCGCAGGCGGAACGATGGAGCGACGGGCTCTTCATTGCCGGCGGCTTGGGCCTCGCCGTACTCGTCCTGATGGGCGTCGCGAAGCTGCTGATTATTCTCGTGCGGAAACTGGTGCCGGAGCGTTGGAGTTTTGTTGTTCGCCAAGGCTTGGCGAACCTCCACCGGCCGAACAACCGCACGCTCCTCCTCACCTTATCGTTAGGTCTGGGGACGTTTTTACTGCTCAGCATTTACCTGACGCGCGATGTTCTCCTGACGCAGTTCAAGTCGATCGACGCGCATAATCAGCCGAATATTTTCCTCTTCGACATCCAGCCGGCGCAGACCAAGGACGTGGCCGCGCTCGTGAGGCAGGAAGGTCTGCCGGTGATCGAGCAGGCGCCGATTGTGACCATGCGGCTGGTGGAAGTAAAAGGCCGGAAGTCGTCCGAGATTTTGAAGGACCCAAACCGGAAGGCGCCGGAATGGGAACTGGAGCGCGATTATCGCTCGACCTATCGCAGCGCGTTGAGCGAGACGGAAAAGCTAACCGCCGGCCAATGGATCGGCCACGTTGATTACAAGACGGGTGACGTCGTGCCGATTTCGGTCGAGCAGGACATCGCGAAAGATCTCGGCCTAACGATCGGCAGCGAAGTCGTTTTCGATGTGCAGGGTGTGCCGATCAAATGCCGCGTGGCGAGTTTGCGGCTGGTCGATTGGAAACGTTTTCAAACGAACTTCTTCGTCGTTTTCCCGACCGGGGTGCTCGAAAAAGCGCCGACTTTTAACGTCCTCGTCAGTCGTGTGCCGACGCCGGCGGCCTCGGCGAAATTGCAAAACGCGGTCGTCGCCCGGTTCCCGAACGTCTCCGCGATGGATCTCACGTCGGTCATTCAAACCGTCGATTCCATTCTCACCAAAGTCGCGCTCGTCATTCGGGTGATGTCCCTTTTTGTCGTCGGCACAGGGTTGATCGTGCTCGGGAGCACGATCTGGAGCGGGCGCTATCAGCGCCTGAAGGAAAGCGTGCTTCTGCGCACACTTGGCGCGACTCGGCGTCAGATCTGGGAAATCCTTTGCGC
>JBPCRH010000166.1:0-8987 GCA_050997075.1 Chthoniobacterales bacterium | reverse complement strand
GGCGACCGCCGCGCGACTGCGGGGAACACCGTCGTCTACGATCGCGCCGATAAAGTCCTCGAGATCGATCGCCACTCAATCATGGCGATCGCGGGCGTCCCGGCGACGGCCTGGGAAATGGCGCGGGTGCTCGAGCATTCGCTCCAATATTTCCGGCGGACCCAACTCCAGGAGATGAGCGTGGACGGAAAAGTGCGCGCGCTCTCTAAGCTGCTCCGCGACAACTTCAGCTTCGTCATGCAGGGCGTCGGCGTGGTCGTGCCGATTTTCGCGACCTACGATTTCGCGGGCGACGGGCAGGCGCGGCTCTATTTTTACGATGCGATGGGCGCGAATTTCGAAGTCACCGAGTACGCCGCGCCCGGCTCCGGCTCGCCCGCGGTCCGCGGGGTTTTGTTTTACGAAAACCGCTGGGGCAAAAAGCCGTTGAGCAAACTGAACGAAGACGACGCGGTCACGCTCGCCCTGCGCGCGCTCGACACCGCGGCGGAAGCCGACACCGCGACCGGTGGAGTGGATCGGCAGGGGCGGATTTTTCCGGTGATCAAGATCATCTCGCGCGAGGGAATCAAGATGCTGCCGGACAAGGTGATCGCAGGGCGTTTCAAACAGGCTGTCGCATGACCGAAGAGCCCTACCGTTGGGTCGAGGCGATCGCGAATCGCCGCGAATACATCGAGACGCAGCTCGCGCCGGGGGGCCCGATCGCCGCGCTCACTTTTCGCGACGGGATTCTCTTCGTCACCGTGGGCCAGGCGCGGCAGAAATTGTTCGAGATTTACGATCGCATCGCGCTGGGCGCGATCGGGCATCCGGGCGACATCGAGCGCTTGCGGATGGCGGCGATCGAGCTCGCGAGCACGGAAGGTTTCACCCGTTCCGCGGCCGACGTTTCGCTGCGGCGGCTCGCGTTTTACTCCCTCAGCCCGATCCTAAAAACCGCCTTCGAACAGGTTTACGGCGCGCCGTTTCTCGCGCGGATGCTCTTCGCGGAAGTCGGCGCGACGCCGGCGGAGGATTTGTTTTTGCGCGTGGAATATGACGGCGCGATCGCGGCGCAAACGGGGAAGAACCAAACCGGTTATTGCGCGATCAGCGGCACCGCGCGCGCGACCGAACTGATGGAGGAACTGCTCGCGCGCGACCACGATCCGGCGGCGACTTTGCACGGCGCGATGAAAGTCGCGCTCGATGCCTGGAGCGTTGGCAGCCTGCCCGCGGGCGACGAGGGCGTGCGCGAGCTCCCGACCCACGCGGTCTTGCTCGAGCATCGCCGGGAGAAGCTGGAGAGCGCGACCCTTGAGGCCGGCATTCTCGAACGCGCCACGACGACTTCGATTCGTTACCGCGCCCTCAGCGCGGAGGAATTGCAGGCGTTTCTGGCCTAACGAACAGCGGGAATATGTTGCGCCGCTGCTTGCCCTGGTTCGGCCTTTTCCTTCTCGTCTTTTCGTTCCTTTATTTCCTCCGGATGACGCCTCCGGCGCGTCGGCTCGCGCAGCCGCATCGGCCTACGCCGACCGGCGAGGAGCCGCTCGTCATCGTGCTCGATCCCGGGCATGGCGGCGACGATTCGGGCGCGATGTGCGGCGCGATCATGGAAAAGGATCTCGCGCTCGACGTCGCGCAACGGGCGGAAATGCTCCTGCGCGAAGCCGGTTATAAGACGGTGCTGACGCGGGATTCGGATCGCTATCTCTCGCTCGCCGAGCGCGCCGAAGTCGCAAACGCGGAGAAGCATTCGCTCTTCGTTTCGATTCATTTCAACGACGGCGAGCGGGCCGCCGCTTCCGGCGTGGAAACCTACTTCGCGGCGCGGCAGCGAACGACCGCGCCGGGCATTCTCGGCTGGCTTTCGTTTTTCCAGCCAGCGGAGCCGAAGCCGCTCCTCGCGCAAAGCGAAAGCCTCGCGCGTTTCCTCCAGACCGCGCTCGTCGAGCACACGCGGGCGGTGAATCGCGGCACGAAATCGGCGGAGTTTTACGTCATCAGGAATGTGCGCCATCCGGCCGCGCTCGTGGAGGGCGGTTTCATCACCAACCCGGAGGATGTGACCAAGCTGACCACGGAAAAATACCGGCAGGAAATTGCCGCCGCGATCAGCGATGGGATTCATCGCTACCGAACGTTGGTCGCGCCTAACGAACCCGCGCTCGCCCTGGCGGCGCCGGTGACTGAATAAGCGCCTCCCTTTCGCGTCGAAACACCTCGATGAAAAATACCTGGGCGCTGGTTTTTTTGCTCTCCCTCGGAGCGGGCCCACTCGTCGCGCGCGCCGACCAAACCACTTCCGCCGTGCAGCAGTCGCTCAAGGACCAGGGCTTCTACTATGGCGCCGTCAACGGCCAGAAAAATGCGGACACGACCGCGGCGCTGCGCCGTTACCAGATTCGCAACGGCCTCCAGATCACGGGCGACATCGATGCGGAGACTTTGCGGTCGTTAGGCGTGGGCCGGGGGAAAGCCGCCGCCCCGCCCGCGCCGCCAGCGCAGGCCCGCGCGACGGTTCCGCCCACGGAAGATTATTCCGACGCTAACAACGCCGGCCAATCTGCCGAGTTGCCCGACGACAACGCGCCGCGCCCGGCCGGACCGCGCCGCGGGCCGGACGGCATTTATGCTCCCGGCCAGCGAACGATCACGCCCTCGACGAATGGCGTTTTCGACGGCACGCCCTACGAAATCGCGCCGCCGGATTTGCAGCGGCACGTGATCGTCGGTGCGCAGTCGTTGCTCGCGCGGGCCGGTTATTATCGGAGCGGGATCGACGGGCAATTCGGCCCGGGAACGGTCGCCGCCCTGCGCGCATTCCAGAGTCGCTCGGGGATCGCGCCGGACGGACGGCTGAACATGGAAACGCTTTCCGCGCTCGGGTTGCTCCCGGGCCAACACGGACTGCGCCTGCCACGCCGGCGCCCGCTTCTGCGCCGGCCGGTTTATCGCGGCCAGTGGATTCCGGAGTAGGCCGGGTTCGTTAGGCAACGAGGTCATCCCGCGCGGAGCGCAGCGGAGTCGAAGGGATCCCGTGGGGTTTCCTTTTAGCTTTGACTGCAAAAGAGGGCTTCACGGAAACGCGCTGGGATCCCCCGGCTGCGCTCGGGATGACTGCGGCCCGCGAGGTTCAGCGCTTCTCGCCGAAATGGACCGACTCGAGGTCGACGAACACCGTGCCAACGAAAACTTTCGCCTCGATCCGGAGGAGCAACCGGTCGGCGTCGTCGGAGATCCAGGCGCTCGCCTGGCGGAATTTTTTGTGCGGCTCGAGCTCGCGCTGCTTGTTAATCTTGCTGAGCTGCAAATCGAGCTTGATCGCTTGGTAGGTGCCCGCGCCAACTTTTATGCTTTCACGCCCCGCGACCGAAATCGTGGCGAGATAGCCGTTCGTCGCCGGGTAAACGACGAGCCGCTGCACGGTCCCCTCGACCAGCGGCTGGCTGCGAATGAGGAGCAGCGCCGTATGTAGATCGACGAGGCCGGGGAAGTCGAACTCCTTCGGGGTCGGCGGTTTCGTCGCCTTGTTGTCGGTGCGGGTGCGGGTGACGCCGGTGGCACTAAAAGTGAGATCGGTCGTGACGGTTTTGTGCCTCAGCTCATCGACCTGGTGCATCGCGATCGGCCGCAGGGTGGTGGCGTCGGCGGTCGCGCGATGCTGCACATCGAAGCGCCAAAGCGCGCGGACCACGCCGGTGGTTTGCCCGGTGCCGATTAATTCCAGGCGTCCGTTGTTCGCGCCGAAGTTGATCTCCGCGGTGGCGGCGACGACGTCGTTCCAGCCGAAGCGGTAGTTCGCACGCATCGGACGCGGGTTGGGAAACGCGCCGCGCTCCGAGCTCGTGACTGTTTTTTCCCAGGCGGGGGCGGCGCTCGCCGCCTGGCCGAAGAAGGTGGCGCCAAGGCCAAGGGCCACGCAGATCGAAAAACGCATCGCGAAACTTCGCACGCGACCCCGGGAAAAAAAAGAACGCACGCCCGAAGGCGTGCGTTCGCTAAATTTTTGCCCGCTGGAAAAGCGTTACTTCTTCACCGGCGCGGCGCCGGGCTTGTTCAGCTGGGCGACGACGTCGTTGGTGAAATCGAAGCTATCTTTCGCGAACATCACGGTCGGCACGCCATTCAGGCTCACGCCCGATTTGTCGAAAACGAGGTCCATGTTGTCGGCCTTCACCTTGGTCATGACGACGTCGGTGATTTCCTTCACGATTCCGTCGCGCATCCGCACGGCTTGTTCCTGGAGCTGCTTCTCCCGGGTCTGGCGGAATTCGTTGATCTCGCGCTCCATGTTTTTGATGCTCGCGATTTTCTCGTCCCGATCCTTCGCCTTTTGCGTCTTCGCGTCCGCGCTCAGGGCCGGGGCTTCAAGCTGCTGGTTGAGCTTGTTGATTTCGTCGAGCGCCTTCTTGTAGGAATCGGCGCGATCGTCGTATTCCTTTTTCGCGGAGTTCTTGGCTTCGTTGATTTTGCTCTCGGCGTCCTTGGTCTTGTTGTATTCCTTGAACGCGCGATTCATGTCGATGGTGCCAACTTTCATCCCTTGCGCAAAAGCCGCGGCGGGCAGGGCAAAGGCAGCGAGAAGGGCCACGAGGGTAAGTTTTTTCATAGTTTGTAGGGTCAGACTGGTAATCGGGAAGTCGTTAGACTGCAAGTCGCAGCTGCCGTTCAAAATTGGTAGCCGACACTGAAGTTGAACTTCCCGCCAGTGTTCCCCTTCGCCCCTTGAATGGGGAAGCCGTAGTCGAGCCGAAGCGGCCCGACGGGAAGATCGAGACGGAGGCCGAGACCAACGTCGCCGACGAGGTTTTGCGTCCCGAAATCAAACGCGCTGGCATTCACAAAACCGGTGTCGTAGAAGAGGGCGAAGCGCACCTTCGGGATGATTGGGAAGGTGTCTTCGATCGTGAAACGGGCGAGGCTTTTACCGCCGAGCGGCTCGCCATTCGGGTCGCGCGGCGAGACGTCGCGGAAGTTAAAGCCGCGCAGATCGTTCGAGCCACCGAGGAAGAGCCGGTCGAAGATCGGCACGTTACTTCCGCTCCCCCAGTTGTCGATCGTGGCCACTTCGCCGTTGAGCAGGAGAATGTTATCGAGCGGCAGGAGGAAGTACTGCGAGGCCTGGAAATCGAAGCCGTAAGTCTGGACATCGCCGCCGAGGAAACCGCCCGCGACATGCGGAGTGAAGATGAAACGATGCCCGCGTCGGGTGAGGAAGACGTTGTCACGCGTGTCGTAAGTGTAGGAGGGCGTGAGCTCGCTCTTCAGCCGGGTGCCGGCCTCAATCTGGATCGCACTCGAGGCGGCCGGAGAAACGTTGAAGATCTCCACGTTCTCGATCCGGTAGGTCAGGCTGGTATAGGAGAAAGCGGTCAGCGGCATCCGCGCGGTCAGGGCGAAACCGTAGTCGCGCTCGTCGTAGATCGAGCTAAGGAAGCTCGCGCCATGATAGAAGATATCGCCGCCTAACGAGAAGCGGTAACCGAGGAAGTAAGGCTCGGTCAGCGAGACTTCGTAATCCTGCCGCTGCGAACCAAACTGCGCGCGGGCGCGGAACTTCTGTCCGCCGCCGGTGAAAGCGGGCCAGTTCAGGAGATCGAAGTTGCCCTGCGAGAACTCCACGAAACCGATGATGCTATCAATCGTGCTATAGCCGGCGCCGAACTGGAGCGAGCCGGTCCGTTTTTCCTGCACCTGCACGAGCAGGTTCTTGCGGCTGGGAATGCCGGTTTCTTCCGGGAAGGTCTCGACTTTCTCGAAGTAGCCGAGGTTCTCGAGACGCTGCTTCGAGATATCGACGCGCACAGTATTATAGACATCCCCCGGGAGCACGAGCACTTCACGGCGGATGACCTTGTCCTTCGTCCGCGTATTCCCAACCACGTTCACCCGCTCGACGAAGGAACGTTCGCCCTCCTCGATCGTGTAATGCAGATCGACCAGGCCGTTCCCCGCCGGCGTGCCCTGCGGCTGAATCCGGACATCGACAAAACCGCCCGCGCCGTAACCGTCGTTCAGCGACTTCACATCTTTCTGGAGTCCTTCCGGACTGTAGATGACGCCCTCTTTCATCTTCAGAAGCGCGCGGATCTTCTGCTCACTCGTCACCTGCTGGCCGGAGAACGAGAGGCTCTTCACGTGGTATTGCACGCCTTCGTTGATCTGGATGACGATCCGCAAACCCTTCGCGGTGCGCTCTTGCCGGACCTCGGGAATGGCGACGTCGATGTAGCCTTTGTTCTGGTAAAACTCGCGGACGCTATCGAGATCCTGCTGAAATTGCGATTGGTCGAGCCGGCCCGATTTGTCCGCGAACGAGATCGGCGTCTTCGCCTTCGTCTTCATCTGCTTGCGCAGCGTGCGATCGCTGAAGGATTTGTTCCCTTCGAAACGAATCTCGCGAACCGCGCCCTTTTGGCCTTCGTTGATCGTATAGACCGCGCGGGCGGTGCCGCGCTCATCGTTGTTCACGACCTGGAGCTCGACCTTCACATCGGTGAAGCCCTTGCTCTGGTAATAATCGTTAATCGACTCGCGTCCTTCCTCGAGCTTCTCCGCGTCGACCGACGCGGGGATCTTAAACTTCACCCGTTTCCTGACGGTCTTCGCGCTTAACTGCTGCGCGCCATCGATCTCGATCGCGGTCACAAGCGCGCGCGTGGCGAGGATCACCTGCACTCGGACTCCCGCTCCAGAGGGCGTGCCGAAGATGCGCACGTTCTGCACTTTCCCCGTCGCGTAGAGCCCGCGGATATCTTCTTCCACCCGGGCCTCGGAAAAAGCGGTGCCAACTTTCGAGCGCATGTTCGCGAGGACCCGCTCCTTGCTCACGGTCTGCGGGCCGACATAGCTGACGTCGATCCCGGTGATGGTCGCGCCTTCCTGGGCCCGCGCGCTCTGCACGCCGACGCCAGCGGGGACCAAGAAGAACAAGAGCGCCGCGACGCGGCCTAACGAGGTGAATTTTTTCATAGGAAAAGCGGGCGCCACGCCGGGCGCGCGGAGAATTGGCGTATTAGATGGGTAAGGCCGAGGGCGGCGTCAAGCTGGGAAATGCGGAATTCGGAGTGCGGAACGCGAAACGGGAAGGTGCCTGGAGCGCCGGCGGGCGGCGACTCGGCGTCCCGAATTCAGCCTTCCGCGTTTACAAAAGTTCATACCAATTGTTGCGCCGTCGCGGCTCGTAACCGGCGCCGCGAATCAGCTCTTCGATCTTGTCCGCGGTCAGGCGAAAGCTCGTGCCCGCGCTGCTCACGACGTTTTCTTCCATCATCACGGAACCGAAATCGTTCGCGCCGTACTGCAGCGCGACCTGGCCGATGTCGGGACCTTGCGTGACCCAGGAACTCTGGATGTTCGGGATGTTATCGAGAAAAATCCGCGCGACCGCCTGCATCCGCAGATACTCCGCCGACCCGGTCGGGAACTCGACTTTGAGGACGGTATTCTGCGGTTGGAACGTCCAGCAGATAAAGGCGGTAAAACCGCCGCTCGCGTCCTGCTGATCGCGCAGCCGCTGCAAATGTTCGACCCGCTCCTCAATCGTCTCGACGTGGCCGAACATCATCGTCGCGCTCGATTTCAAGCCCAGCTCGTGCGCGATCTGCATCACCTCGAGCCATTGATCGGTCTTGCACTTGAGCGGCGCGATTCGCTGCCTGACGGAATCGACCAGGATTTCCCCGCCGCCGCCCGGGATGGAGCCGAGGCCGGCTTCCTGGAAACGCGTGATCACTTCCCGTAACGGCATCGCGAAGGTCTCCGCGAAATGCTGGAACTCCGGGGGACTAAAACCGTGGATGTTGATGTGCGGATATTTCTCCCGGATGTGGTGGAGCAGCTCGAGATACCAGTCGAAGCCGAGCTTCGGATGATGTCCGCCCTGCATCAGGATCTGCACGCCGCCGGCCGCGGTCAGCTCGTCGAGCTTTTGGTCGAACTGCTCGCGCGTGAGGACGTAGTGATCGTCGTCTTTCTCGGTGCGGTAAAATGCGCAGAACTTGCAATAGACGTTGCAGACGTTGGTGTAGTTGATGTTCCGGTCGACGATGTAAGTGACGACCTCGCGCCCGGCCGGGCCGTCACATTTATCTTTGGCGAGCTTGCGCCGGGCATCGGCGAGCGCGCCCAGCTCGGCGAGCGGCAGGCGATAAAGCTCGAGCGCCTCCGCCCCGGTGATCCGCTCACCGCCGAGAACCTTTTCCTGCAACCCAGCCTGACTCAGCGCGACCATGCGCGGCCAGTGTAACCGCAAGGCAGTAAAACTCGAAACCAGAATCAGTCTTCCATGAAAGCCTGAGGCGGTCATCCCGAGCGCAGCCGAGGGATCCCGCCGATCCTCCGTGAAGCTCCGTCCCCCGAGACCCCGAAGCGTCAGCCGCGCCGCGGCGCCGCGTCATAGAGCGCGCCGTAAAGTTTATCGAGATCGACCGGCTTCGGCAGCACCGCAACCACGCCGGCTTCTTCCATTTTCTCCAAAGTCGCGGCCCCCGAGATGAGGATGATTTTCGCGCTCGGATCCTTCGCCAGAATCATTCGCGCGGCCGTCCCGCCGTTCAGCCGCGGCATGAAGAAATCCATCAGCACCACATCCGGCCGCAGCCGCGTATAAGCCTGGATCGCATCGAACCCTGAGCCCACCACTTGGATCACCTCGTGCCCGCAACGTTCGACCAGCGCGCTCAGGCTGACCCCGACGCCTTTATCATCGTCAGCGATGAGCACGCGCATCGCCGAGCATAGCCGCGTTTCTAGTGCGCGTCGTCGTTAGGCACAGCCAGGCGGTGACCGCCGCGGCTACGCAACAATGTTCTACTCCCGCCCGCTCTTGCAGGGGCACGGTTCGTTCCGGCCGATCTCGGAATAGATGTGGCGCCGCTCGGCCGGGTGCTCCCAGAGAAGCTTCCCCTCTTTCCACGAAAGCCAGTGCGCGAATTTGTTCGTGTGCATAGTCGACTCGTCGCCCCCATCACACGCCGCACCTCCTCCCTGTCAGAGGG
>JBPCRH010000432.1:0-2519 GCA_050997075.1 Chthoniobacterales bacterium | reverse complement strand
GGACCGCGGTATAACTCCCGGGCAAGAGGGTCGTCGCGATCAGAGATTCATGGGGATCGGTCGGCTCGAGGCCGGCCGGGATACTGCCAGCGGCGAGTGAAGTCCAGTTGTCGTTCGAGTCGACGAGCGCTCCGGTCGAATCATAGATCTCGAGTTCAGGATCCGCGAGCGCGCCGCGAACGCCGGCCGCCGCGAGGGAAGGTCCGATCGCACGAAGGATCACCTTTTTCGGCTGGTCGCCGGTGACGATGAATCCGCCGATGAGAACGCTATCGCCCCTTTGCACCTGCACGCGGGTGGAGACATTGAGAAGGGTCCTGTTCGGCGGCGTCGCGATCGGCGTCGGCGTCGGGCTGTGTCGCGGAGTCGCGGTTGGACGCGTTTTGGGAGTTGCAGTTGGGATTGCTGTTGGCGTCGGCGTTGCAGTTGGGGTTGCCGTTGGCGTCGGCGTCGCAGTTGGGGTTGCTGTCGGCGTCGGCGTTGCAGTTGGGGTCGCCGTTGGCGTCGGCGTCGCAGTTGGGGTCGCTGTCGGTGTTGGAGTTGCAATTGGGGTTGCTGTCGGCGTCGGAGTTGCGGTTGGGGTTGGTGTTGGTGCGCCAGGAACGAAGTAGCTTATCTCCGTCGAGCGAAGACTTTCCTGGCCCGATGTGTTGTAGGCCGTAATGGCGAAGAAATATTTCGTCTCTTCTTGGAGACCATTTAGGGTCGCGCTCGTGCCCGTGGGGACGTCGACGGTGGAGCTGTAGTTCTGGCTCTGGGTGCCGTAAGAAAGGTGGTATCCAGCGATATTTGCCTCCTGGTTCGCGTCCCAAATCGCGGTGACGCTGGCGGCTGAGGCAAAGCCCGCAAGCACGAAGGAAAAGAGCACTAAAAAGCCAAAAATTCGAGCGGTAGGCGAAATAGCAGGAAACATGGTAATTATGGTAACTACAGCAATGACCATGCC
Source organism: Chthoniobacterales bacterium (assembly GCA_050997075.1). GTDB lineage: Bacteria > Verrucomicrobiota > Verrucomicrobiia > Chthoniobacterales > UBA10450 > Palsa-1392. The sequence continues at coordinate 1,573 of JBPCRH010000432.1, read as the reverse complement.
GTTATGCGCTCGCATTTGCTGCCCTCCGAGGCGCATGACCGCGGTCCGCCGAAGGTATTTCTGCTCGCGTGAATTGACCGTTCGGCGCGTGCACGGCGGGCTCGCCATGGCCGGGAAAAGGAAAAAAATCGCGCGGCGGCGTTTATTTTATGAATCCAAACACCCGCGTGACAGCATCACTTCTGCAAGAGGACCGCCACTTGGCGGCGTGCACCTCAACCCAACTCTCCACCCTTTATGTTCTTCGAATCTTTCTTTCAGGATGTCCGGATCGGTCTGCGCGTTTTGATCAAGGAAAAGACCTTCTGCTTTCTCGCCGCGACCGTGCTCGCGCTCGCCATCTGCGGCGTCACCACCCAGTTCTCGATCGTGAACGCGATCGTCTTGCGCGGCTTCTCCTTCCCGCATCCGGAGGAGCTCGTGGCTGTGGGCCTGGTCGACCCTCAGGCTTCGCCGCAGCAGAATAACAACGGCGCCGGGTTCATTCCGACGGAGCAGGATTATGTCGATCTGCGCGCGGGCACGAAATCGTTCGTCCTCATGGCCGCCTACCTCAACGGCTCGACCATCAACGTCACCTAACGGAGCAAGCCGCAACGCTACACCGGCGCTTATGTGACCGATGAATTTTTCAAAATCATCGGCGTCAACCCAATCATGGGGCGGGATTTTACGGCGGCGGATAATCAGCCGGGCGCTGAAAAGGTCGCGTTGCTCGGCCACGAAATCTGGCAGCGCGATTTCGACGGCGACCCCAAAGTGGTCGGCCAGGCCATCCGCATCAACGGCCGCGCCGCCACCATCATCGGCGTGATGCCCGAGAATTTTAAGTTCCCGCAGACCGAGCAGCTTTGGGTGCCGCTCTTCAGCGAATATCCGGTGAAGCCGCGCGGCGATCCCGACGGTCAGGGCCCGCAGATCATGGGTCGGCTGAAGCCCGGCGTGTCGCTCGATCAGGTCAACGCCGAGTTCATCGGCCTGGCTCGGCGTTTGGCGAAGGATTATCCGAAAACCAACGGCCAGCTCGTCTCCGCGAAAGTGCGCTCGCTTTTGCTCAGCTTCACCGGCGACCAGATACGCCAGACGGTTTACGCCATGCTCGCGGCCGTGCTCCTCGTGCTCGTGATCGCGTGCGTCAACGTCATGAACATGCAGTTCGGCCGCGCCGCGCTCCGGGCCAAGGAGCTGGCCATCCGCGGCGCGCTCGGGGCGGGCCGCTGGCGGCTCGTTAGGCAAATGCTCACCGAAAGCCTCCTCCTCGCCATTCTCGGCGCGGTCTTCGGCGTCGCCATCGCCTATGCCAGCGTCGCGCAGATCGCGCGGATCACCGCCGACCCTTCCTTCCAGTTGCCCTATTGGATCAACTTTACAATCGACGCCAAAGTCCTCGCCTTCACCGTCGGGATTACCCTGCTCGCCACGCTCCTCTCGGGCTTCGTCCCGGCCTGGTTGAGCGCACGCGCCAATCCCGCCGCGGTCATGAAAGAAGGCGGCCGCGGCAATAGCAGCCGGCTCGTGCAAATCATCACCCGCGTGCTCGTGGTCGGGCAGATCGCAGTCACCGCTGCCCTGC
>JBPCRH010000148.1:0-2688 GCA_050997075.1 Chthoniobacterales bacterium | reverse complement strand
GAGTAATTTGCCCTGGTAGGCGAGCGCCTGCGCGTGGTTCCCGGCGGAGGCGGCGATCACGCCGATCTTTTTTTGCGCCGGCGAAAGCTTCGAGAGGGCGTTATGCGCGCCGCGTTCCTTGAAGCTGCCGGTGCGCTGGAGGTTGTCGAGTTTGCAGAAAATCTGCATCCCGGTGAGCTCGCTCAGCGGGATCGATTCGGGGCAGGGCGATTCGTAGACGGCGCCCTTGATGCGCTCGGCGGCGGCTTCGATCTCGGAGAAGGTGATCACGAGCAGGGAGCCTAACGGCGCGTCCTTTTTCGGGCAACGGCAAACACTCCCCGCGCCAGCAAGGGTCGGAGATCCTTCACTTCGTTCAGGATGACAAGGTGGGGAGATTCGCTCGGCCGAACCTCAATTCCCGTCCAGCGCGGCGCGGACTTTGCCCGCGAGCTGATCGACCGTGAAAGGCTTGGGCAGAAAATGCGTGTCCGGCGCGCAGCGATCGCCGGGGTGCATCGATTCTTCGAGGTAACCGGAGACGAAGACGACCTTGGTTTCCGGGCTCGCCGTCCCCAGCCAATCAGCGAAGGAGCGGCCGCTGATTTGCGGCATCACCATGTCGGTGAGGAGAAGGTCGATCGGGCGGCCGCGGTTCTGCGCGATCAGGCGTTTCGCGTCCTCGCCATGCGCGGCCTCGAGCACGTGGTAGCCAAATTTGCGCAACACCCGGACGAGGAAGTGACGCACGCTCACATCGTCTTCGAGCACTAAAATCGTCTCCGTGCCGGTGAAGCGACTGGCGGGATCGCGTCGTTTGTAGGCGGGCGCCGGCGGCGGGGCGACGCGCGGGAGGTAGATGTGAAAAGTGGTGCCGCAACCGAGCTCGCTCTCAACCCAAATATGACCGTCGCTTTGCTTCACGATGCCGTAGCTGGTGGCGAGCCCGAGACCGTTCCGGTCCGCCTTCGCTTTCGTCGTGAAAAACGGTTCGAAGAGCCGCGCTTTTACTTCCTCGCTCATGCCGCTGCCGTTATCGGTCACGGTGATCACCACGTATTCCCCGGGGGCGAATTCGCTGGCGATGCTTTTCGGCTCGCGGCCGGGAAGGACATTCCGTGTCGTGGTCGCGATCGTGAGCGTTCCGCCCTGGCGCATGGCGTCGCGCGCGTTGACCGCGAGATTGAGCAAGATCTGGGTGAGCTGACCGGCGTCGGCTTTGATGTGCGCGCCTTCCTTGCGCGACGGGAGATCGAGGAGGATGGAAATGTTTTCGCCGAGCAGGCGGAGAAGCGAACGCTCGAGGTTGGCGATGAGGGCATTGATCTCGAGCACAATCGGCTCGAGAGCCTGCCGGCGGCTGAAGGCGAGGAGCTGATTCGTCAGCTCGGTGGCGCGATTCGCGGCCGCGTGAATTTCGCGGACCTGGCCCGCAAGCGATCCGCGCACGGCGTTTTCCGAGAGAATCAAATCGCTGTAACCGAGGATGGTGGTGAGGAAGTTGTTGAAGTCGTGGGCGAGACCGCCGGCGAGCTCGCCGAATGCCTCCATGCGCTGCGAACGACAAGCCTGGTCGAGCAGTTGCCGGCGCGCGGTTACGTCCATCATCGAACTGACCACGCGCGGATCGGGACAGCGCACGATGACCGCGCGCTCGTAGATGTGCAGATACTCGCCGTCGGCGCGGCGGAAGCGGTATTCGCCGGTCCAAAATTCGTCCGGGCCGGCGAGCGCCTGGTGCAAGCTTTCCCGGATTCGGCCGACATCGGCCAGGTGAATCCGCTCGAGCCAGAAATCAATCTTCTCCGTTTTCGCGGTCGTCACGTAGCCGAGCAGTCGTTGCAAGCCCTGCGGCCAAGTGAGCGCGCCCGTCTTTACTTCCCAATCGCGGACCGCATCGTTCGTCGCCTGGCTGACGATGGCGAAATAATCGGACGCGCTCTTGGGCTGCGCGGGAACCGATTGACGGTGTGCGGGTTTTTGCGGAGGGGTGAGGGCCTTGCCTGGTTTGGGAGTGGACTTGGTCTTGGCTGATAACATTGACGAAAGTACGGGTTCCAGCCGTGACCCGGGATTAAGCTAGATTTGTGCCCGACTTTTTCCGCAAATTGGGCTGCAAAATGCCTTGCCATCGGGCGCCGTAAAACATCAGGCTGCGAGCTGTTATGGCCGATCTGAATTCCTTCAATCCTCTCCGTCCCTTAGAGAATCAAAAAGCGCTCGTGACCGGGGCGAATTCCGGCATCGGCGAAGGCTGCGCGCTTGCGCTCGGTGCCGCCGGCGCGGCGGTGGTGGTGAACTACGTTTCGCACCCGGAAGAAGCAGAGCGCGTCGTCGGTGTCATCCGCGCGGCGGGCGGCGAAGCGCTCGCGCTCAAGGCCGACGTCAGCCATGAGGGCGAGGTGCAGGCGATGTTCGCGGAAATGCGCCAGACTTTCGGGACGATCGACATTCTCGTGAACAACGCCGGGCTCCAGCAGGACGCCGCCTTCCAAGACATGACTCTCGCGCAATGGGAGCTCGTTATTCAGGTGAACCTGACCGGGCAATTCCTCTGTGCGCGCGAAGCCGTCCGGGAATTTCTCCGGCGTGGCGTGGTACCGGCGGTCTCGCAGGCGGCCGGAAAAATCATCTGCATGAGCTCGGTCCACGAAGTGATCCCGTGGGGCGGCCACGTGAATTACGCGGCTTCGAAAGGCGGCGTGATGC
>JBPCRH010000075.1:0-3707 GCA_050997075.1 Chthoniobacterales bacterium | reverse complement strand
GGCTGAGCGAGTGCACGAGCAAATCAACGCGCGTGGTGGCGGGAATTGAGGTTTGAGTCATGAAAATCTTGAGCGTACGCCGGCCAGTGGTTGGCTGCATCGCATGGTTAGGCCTTGGAGAGCTCGCTGATCGTGACGTAGTATCCATTCGGATCTTGGAGCGAAAACTCCATTGTCTGAGTCTTCGGGTTTAGGTGCGGCTCCTCCTCAAATCGGGCGACGAGCGCGCGCGCCCTCTGCAAAGCCTCGTCGTAATCATCGACTCGAAAGAACAAGAGTAGGCCGTTGCCGGGTAACGCCTTGTCAGGGCTCATCAATGAGGGATGGTCGTGCGCGGCCCATTGGTGGAGGCAAAGCAAGACCGTTCCATCTGCATCCAGAATTTGCCCAAAGTCGTCATGAGCCGGAAGCGTCTCGGGCTGGCCGAAGAGCGACTGATACCATTTAAAGCTACCGGCAACGTCGCTGACACCGATGATCGTCCACGTGCGTTTCATCACAGTTCCGCCGTAGGCCTAACGAGAACAAGATCAGCCACCGCTGGCGAGAGCGCGCATTGCGGCGGGGTCAGAGGTTGGAGTCATGAAAATCTTGAGCGTACGCCGGCCAGGGGTTGGCTGCATCGCTTGGTTAGGCCTTTCGCGTCGCAAACTGCTCTGTCAACGAAGGCAAGAATAGCATCCCGAGCATGAGGCCGTCCAATGTGTATTTGAGCGTCCAGATGGCGAGAAACCCGGTCGAGGTCACAAGCGGATGAGGGCGTATGAAAAGCGCCACGATCAGGAAAACGACGAGCACTAAAAAGGCGGTTCTCGCCCAGCGGCGGAAGAACCACAGTGCGATGGTAACCGCCAGCAGAATGCCGTAGAATATAATGCTAATCGCGAGTTCCGTCGCGGAACCGAACGGCGGAAACACTGGATGATCAAGCCGGGCGGCACCGACGCTGGCAAAGCGATCGCCTAGCTCGACAACAACGCGAGCCGCAAGTATGGCCCTGAAAACAGCGGAAGCGGACATCATAGGCCTAACGAGAACAAGATCAGCCACCGCTGGCGAGGGCGCGCGTCGCGGCGGCATGTGAGGTTTGAGTCATGGGAAACTTGGGCGTACGCCGGCCAGCGGTTGGCTGCATCGCATGGTTAGGTCTCTGGCGTCGTAAGCTCTTTAAGCTTGGCGTCATACTTTGTGATGATGCCGCGGAATGTAGTCGAATACTGGCGCGCCCTCCAGATGGAAGAGCAACCTAGCCACAGCAAAAGGCCGTAGGAGACCAGCGCCCAAGCATAGTCGCGCTGTCGGAATGCAAGGATGAGAAAGAAGGCAGAAATGATGAGCCACGTACCTTGGAGGAATGCGAAACGCCGCCAACTCGACAACCGAGAATCGCGATAGTAGCTCAGCACAAATTGCTCGCGATCTGTGAACTCAATGGCGTTATGCATGGTGGAAGTATCCGTAAGACCTAACGAGAACAAGATCAGCCACCGCTGGCGATGGCGCGCGTGGCGGCGGGAGTTGAGGTTGGAGTCATGGAAATCTTGAGCGTACACCGGCCAGGGGTTGGCTGCATCGCTTGGTTAGATGGTTGGCGTGGCATGGCTACTCGATCCGCGAACCTAAACTGACCGCAAAATGCGGGTCAATGGAAACCGATACTTGGTATCCGCCACAAGCCTCGAAATATCCCTGCTCGGCGCTGCTATGATGCTGCCCTCGGCTGTCGAAGGAAAGACGCAACCCTGACTCACCACGGGAATGCGGCGAGAAGGATCGCTGTGAGCCAATGTCCAAAAACGCCAAGACGCTCCGAGAATCCAGAGCCGGAGACGACTAGATTATCGAGTCGCGCGCCGGAATGATTGGTTACGGTCACGGTCGGACGGCGACAGCAGGCGGCGAACGGGAGTGCTAGACACGCGATGAGTGCGAAGAGAAACGGCGGGCGTGTCACCATCTAACAGGTAATAGACGAACCGGATGTTCGCCTATTTCGGTTGCTCACGGGGCGGACTTGGGGGTAAAACGAATGCGTGCTAAGCAGTCTGCAAGAAAAAGGCGAAACCGCCAAGCCCACATTTCTCCACCAGATTCACACGATCCTCCGGCCGCTATTCTTCCGTGCTGCCTAACTTTGCCAGGACGCTGAAATCTTCCAAGGTCGTGGTGTCGCCGGTGACGGTTTTGCCACTGGCGATTTCCTTCAACAGCCGACGCATAATTTTGCCGCTGCGCGTCTTTGGCAGCGCTTCGGCGAAGCGGACTTCGTCCGGCTTCGCGATCGCGCCGATCTGTTCACCGACGTGAGCGCGGAGCTCGTTCTTGAGCGACGGGGTAGGCTTCACGCCGCTCTTAAGCGTGACGAATACCACTACGCTCTGACCTTTGATTTCGTCCGGGCGACCGACCGCTGCGGCTTCCGCGACTTTCGGGTGGCTGACGAGCGCGCTCTCGATCTCGGAGGTGCCGAGCCGATGGCCGGCGACGTTTAGGACGTCGTCGATTCGGCCGACGATCCAGAAGTAACCGTCCTTGTCCCGGCGCGCGCCGTCGCCGGTGAAGTAGCTGCTTTTAAACTCACTCCAGTACTGTCTCCGATAACGCGCCGGGTCGCCGTAGGTGTTGCGCAACATCGCGGGCCACGGTCGTCTAACGATCAGCTTCCCGCCCACGTTCGGGCCGACTTCGTTCCCCTGCTCGTCGACGATCGCGGCATCGACCCCGAAGAACTGCAGGGTCGCGCTGCCCGGTTTTGTGGGCGTCGCGCCGTGCAGCGGGGTGATCATGATCGCGCCGGTCTCGGTCTGCCACCAGGTGTCGACGATCGGGCAACGGCCGCCGCCGATGACCTTGTGATACCACATCCAGGCCTCGGGATTGATCGGTTCGCCGACCGAGCCTAACAATCGTAACGACGTGAGGTCGTGCTTTTTCACCCACTTATCGCCCCAGCGAATGAAGGCGCGGATCGCGGTCGGCGCGGTGTAGAGAATACTGACGGCGTATTCCTCGATCAGGCGCCAGAAACGATCGGGCTCGGGCCAGTTTGGGGCGCCTTCATACATAAGAGTGGTCGCGCCGGCGGCGAGCGGGCCATAGACCACATAGCTATGACCGGTGACCCAGCCGACATCGGCGGTGCACCAATAGATATCGTCCTCGCGCAGGTCGAAGACATACTTACAAGTCACGTAACTGCCGACGAGATAGCCGCCGGTGGTGTGCAGGATTCCCTTTGGTTTCCCGGTCGAGCCGCTGGTGTAGAGAATGTAGAGCGGATGCTCGCTGTCGAGCGCAGCGGGCGGGCAATGCGCGTCGACATATTCGAGCTCGCGATGCCACCAGACGTCGCGCCCTTCCTCGATGTGGACTTCGTTCCCGGCGCGGCGGAAAACGATCACGCGCTTGATCGAGGTTTTGCCTTTTAGTGCTTCGTCGACGTTGTGCTTCAGCGGCACGATCGCGCCGCGCCGATAACCGCCGTCGGCCGTGATCAACGCGGTCGCGCCGCAATCGGCGATGCGATCGCGAATGCTCTCGGCACTAAAACCGCCGAAGACAACCGAGTGGATCGCGCCGATCCGGGCGCAGGCGAGCATCGCGATCGCGGCCTCCGGAATGGTCGGCAGGTAGATGATGACGCGGTCGCCCTTTTTGATTTTGTTGCGCAAGAGGACGTTGGCGAAACGGCAGACGTCGCGATGGAG
>JBPCRH010000025.1:0-3249 GCA_050997075.1 Chthoniobacterales bacterium | reverse complement strand
TGTCTGAGAAATCCAGGACGTCGAAACTTCGCGAATTGATCGAGGCCGGGATCGTCGCAATGCCGGGAGTACCCAATGCCTCGATGGCGCGGCAGGTGGAGCGGGCTGGTTTTGAAGCGGTTTACATCAGCGGCGCCGGGCTGGCCAACTGCACCGCGGGTTTGCCGGATGTCGGTTTGCTCACGCTCAACGAAGTCGCTACGCTCGCCGGCTTCGTCGCGAAAGCGGTGAAGATCCCCGCGATCGTCGATGCCGATACCGGTTTCGGCGGCGCGGAGAATGTCGGGCGCACCATCTACGAACTTGAGCGTGCCGAGCTCGCCGGTTGTCATCTCGAGGACCAGGAATTTCCCAAACGTTGTGGGCATCTTGCCGGCAAACGTATGGTGCCGGTCGACGAGATGGAAGCGAAGATTCGCGCGGCGGTGGCGGCAAAAACCGATCGCGATTTCCTCCTCATTGCGCGGACCGATTCCCGGGCGCTGGAGAATTTCGACGGCGCGGTGCAGCGCGCGCAGGCTTATGTCGCGGCGGGTGCGGATGCGATTTTCCCCGAGGCGCTGCAAACCAAAGAGGAGTTCCGCGATTTCGCCCGGGAAGTAAAAGTCCCGCTGCTTGCGAACATGACCGAGTTCGGCAAGAGCCCGTCGCTCAACGTGCGGGAACTCGGCGAGCTCGGTTATCGCATGGTCATTTTCCCACAGAGCGCTTTCCGCGTCTCGATGAAGGCGACGGGCGAATTTTTCCGCGCGCTCCAGGCTGCGGGCTCGCCTAACGACTGGCTCGACCGCATGCAAACGCGCCAGGAGCTTTACCAAACCCTCGACTACGATCCAGCCGCGGAGAGCTGGCCCGGCTACGACGCGCGGTGACGAAACACCGCGGCATCATGCCGACGAATCGGCTCGAAGCATTCAGCGACGGCGTCCTCGCCATCATCATCACCATCATGGTGCTGGAGTTGCGCCCGCCGCACGGCGCCGAGGCGCACGCGCTCCTGCCGCTGCTGCCGAAGTTTTGCAGCTACGCGCTCAGTTTCATCTATCTCGGGATTTATTGGAACAACCACCACCACATGTTTCAGGTGACGGAACGGATCGGCGGCGGTGTGCTCTGGGCGAATCTCCATCTTCTTTTCTGGCTCTCGCTTTTTCCTTTCGTCACCGATTGGATCGGCGAGACCCGGCTGGCAGTTGCGCCGACGGCAAGTTACGGCGCAGTCCTCTTCATGGCGGCGGTCGCGTATTGGATTTTGCAGACGTTGATCATCCGCGATCAGGGACCGAGTTCGCAGCTGGCGCGCGCGGTTGGCGGGGATTTGAAGGGCAAAATCTCGCCGGTGCTATACGCATCCGCGATCGTGGCGGCGTTCTGGCAGCCGATCATCTCGGCGGCGCTTTACGTGATCACGGCGCTGATTTGGCTGGTGCCGGATCGGCGGATCGAGCGCGCAATGGCGCGAGAGTGACGAGGGCGGCGTGGTTTGGTGCGGAGGAATCCGTTGCGCAAGTGAGGCGCGCGCGTTACGGAATCTCGTCGCTTTTAACCCGTTAGAAATCCCTTCTTATGAGTACCGAAAAAGATCCCAAACCCGCCTACAGCCCCGGCCTCGCCGGCGTGATCGCCGGCGAAACTGAAATCTGCTGGGTCGATCCGAACGCCGGCCTGATGTATCGCGGCTACGACATTCACGAGATGGCGGAGCAGGCGAATTTCGAAGAGGTCGCGTATCTTCTCCTAAACGACGAGCTGCCGACGACGGCGCAACTCGGGGAATTTTCGCAGGCGCTCGCGGCGGAACGTTCGCTCCCGAAAGAAGTGCTCGAAATGATGCGTCTCCTCCCCAAGAAGACGCATCCGATGGACATGCTCCGGACCGGTTACTCGATGCTCGGGCCGTTCGACCCCGACCTGGACGATCACTTGCACGAGGCCAATATCCGCAAGGCAATGCGCCTGATCGCGAAGATGACGACGCTGATCGCGGACGGTTTCCGGATTCAACATGGACAAAATCCGCTGCCCGAGCGGACCGACCTGACCGCGGCCGGCAACCTCTTCTACAAACTCACCGGCGAAGTCCCGCCGACCTGGAAGATCCGGATGATGGACACGATTTTCATCCTCTATGCCGATCACGAGTTTAATGCTTCAACCTTCGCCGCGCGCGTGACCGCGGCGACCCTTGCAGACATGTATGCAGCCGTGACCAGCGCCTGCGGTACGCTCAAGGGTCCGCTCCACGGCGGCGCGAATGAAGAGGCGATGGCGATGCTCGACGAGATCAAGACGGAGGATCGCGCGGAAGGCTGGATGATGGATGCGCTCGCGAAAAAGGCCAAGATCATGGGCTTCGGTCATCGCGTTTATAAAAGCGGCGACTCGCGCGTGCCGATCATGCGCGAGATCGGACGCGACCTCGGCGAACGCGTCGGCAAGGACCAATGGATTCCGATTTGCGAGAAGCTCGAGGCGACGATGGAACGCGAGAAGAAGCTCTGTGCGAACGTCGATCTCTACGCCGCGCCGGTCTTCACGATGATGGGCTTCGACCAGGGCCTGAACACCCCGATCTTTGCCGCTTCGCGCGTCGCCGGTTGGTGCGCGCACGTGGTCGAGCAGCAGGATCACAATCGCCTGATCCGGCCGCGCTCGCTTTACACCGGGCCGGCGGCGCGGCCTTACAAAGCGGTCGCGTCTTCCAATGGGGCGTAGGTCCACCAGCGATCCTGTCGTAAAACGATGCCAACCTTGCCATCTCTCCCGCGACGCTCATAGAGCGCCGCTCCAGCATGCCTGACGACGGACCATCGCTGCAGGAAAAATACGCGCCGAAAAACGCGTGCTGGGGTTGCGGTCCGGCGAATGCGGAAGGCCTACGCCTTCGCAGCTTCCCGCAGGGTGACGATGAAGTCGTAGCGGAATGGCAACCGGAGCCGAAATACGAGGCGTTTCCGGGCGTGCTCAATGGCGGGATCATCGGCAGTTTGCTCGATTGTCACTGCAACTGGACGGCCTCGTATTTTCGGATGAAACAGGCGGGCGAAGATCATCCGCCTTGCACGGTCACGGCGGACTACGCGATCAAGCTGTTGCGCCCAACCCCGACGGACGCCTCGTTTTTTCTCTCTGCGAAAGTCGGCGAGATCAAACCGGATCGCGCGACGATCGAAGGGACGCTCAGCGCCGGCGGCAAAGTCTGCGCGACCTGTCGCGGAACGTTTGTCGCGGTCACCGAGGGTCATCCAG
>JBPCRH010000022.1:0-5278 GCA_050997075.1 Chthoniobacterales bacterium | reverse complement strand
ACGGATGTTCCCCCGCGCCGGTCTCAGCCGTATTCTCGGAGGCGAAGGAACTAAAAGTCAGCTGCAAACTCGGATGATCGAGCCCGTATTTCGGTAACTCGGAAGCCGTGTCCGCCACGAATTTTGTGACCTGAGCTTCGTCCAAAGTGTTGATCAATCGCCGCACTTCTTCACCGTTCGCCGCCTGATTGTTCCGGCTCGCAATCGTCCAGTTCTCGTCCTTGCGCGCAAGGACGATCTCGGGCTGACCGGCACCTTGGATATGAATCCGGTCGAGGCTATCCGTATCCAAACGCACAAGATGCAGATCGCGCAGGTTGTTCGGTCGGACGGTGAGAACATCCTCCGTCTTTTTCGGCAAGGCATAGACGCCGTTCCGCGGTAGGAAATGACCGTAGACCTGGTTCTTCTTTTTTACTTCTGCGCCGATCTGGAGGGTTTCACCTTTTTGCTCGTCGGCGCCGTAAATCGTGATTGAGCCGCGCGGTTCGGCGAGGCCGTAGCTATGCAGATCGCCGCTGCCATCGCTGATAAATTCCTCGATCCGCGCGTTCGTCACCTGTGCAAGGAGATCGCCGATCTTCTGGTCGTCGCCGCGCGCCTGGAGCGGTTTCACAATCGACCAATGCCCGTCCTTTTTGGCTAACTCTATCTCACCGGCCGGACTCTTCAGGACGGCCCGTGTGACCTGCGCGGTGGTGAGACCGGTCAGCTTTCGATCGCGAAAGTCATCGGGCTTTTTCGAGATATCGTTGCGCACGGATTGGCCGGCGATGAAAACATCCTTTACGTCTCCGAGTCGGATATACATCTGGTTTTCGAGGACGGCGTCCTTACCGAAACGAATCTCCGGCAGTCCCTCGGGGAGCTTTAACTTGAGGCGCAGCTTCGGCTGGATCACTCCATATTCCGCCAGACTCGACTTATCGACCTTCGGGTCGCCCTTGCCCGGGATGATGGCGAATTCCTTCCAACTCTCCAGATCGGAAATCAGGTTATCGACCGCGGCCGCATCGGCCTGATCCTTCACCGGCTCGGTCAAACGCCACTTGCCCTTCTCCCGCTGCAGCGCAATCCGGGCGTCGCCATTTTGGATCATGATGGCTTCGAGCTTGTCGCGGTCGAAGTTGAGGACGTTACCGGCCTGCCGCTGACTCTCGGTGGTGTTTGGATTCTTGCTCTCGAAAAACTTGATCCAAACCCCGAGCACGACCACGAGGATAAGGAGGAGGAGAGTCGTGCGCGTTTTCATATCCTGAACTCGTTAGGCACGCCGTCGCCACCAGACACCCAGACCGATGAGAGCGGGAAAGAGCGGCATGAGGACGAGGATGATCCAGCGCAAGTTGCGCAGGGCGTTCGCCTCGAGGGTAAAGGTTAGGACCTCCGGAATCTTCGGCGCGATGCCGATGAGTTGTTCGCGGTTGAGCAGCCAGTTCAGGCTGGCCGAGACGAAATCTAGTCCCTGCTGGCCCTGGGTGAGAGCGTCGTCGTGGATAAAGGTAGAGTTCGCGACCACGATGAGACGCGCGGAGTTGATCTGCACGCGTTGGTCGGCGCTTCCGCCCTTCTCGACCGCGGCGGCGATGATCAGCGTGCCCGTCTTGTCCTTCTTCGGATCGGGCTGGAGCAGGGCTTCATCGTCGGAGTAGTAATCCATCTCTCCCCAGTAACCTTGTTCCGCTTCGGCCAGCGGCGTGAGATGCATGTTCGCCGGGGCCATGATCTGCGGCGGTTGCAGAGTGAGCGTGCTCGTGGCGCCGAGGAAAGGCGCCTGCACACCGGCGAGGCGCTGCGTCACCGGGTTGTCGGGGAGAAAATGAGCCACCACATCCCGGACCCGGGCGATTTCCTGGATGCCGGTTTTAACCATCGCCATGAGCCGGTCGTCGTCCACTTTCACGCCTAGCTCCGCCAGAAAGCCACTCAGCTTCGGCGTTTTCGCCGCGGGATCGACGAGCAGTAAAATACGCCCATCCTTGTTCCAAAAATCGCGCAGCATTTTCATCTCGCGCTCGGAGAAATCGTACTGCGGGCCGGCGATCATAATGACCTTGATCTCTTCGGGAATGGCCGGCACCTCAAAAAGATTTAGTTCCTTGAGCTGGACATTCTCGTTCTCGATAAAAGTCTTTAGGACCGCGATCGGACTCGTTCCGCTCAGCGGCGGCTCCTTGTGACCGAGGACGTAGCCGACGACGTTCTTCTTTCCTTCCACGACATCGAGAAGCGCGCCAGTTATCGCCTGCTCGCCTTTGAAGGCGGTGATTCGGGGCTCTTCGCCGGTCATCGGATTACCCTGGCTCGTCTCCGCCATTTCCGACGCTTTGACGCTTTTGTTCCGGCCTTTGTAGTCGAGAATCAACACGCTCTCATCTGTGACCACCTTATACTTACCGAGAAGCTCTTTCGCGCGCGTCAGGCTACGTTCCGGGTCGACATACTCCACGTCGATCTTTCCATGGGAAGCGTATTGGTATTCGGTGAGCAGGTTTTGGACGTCGCCGTAGATCGGATTTTGCGAGGCGAAGAAAACGGTGATGCGGACCTTGCCTTCGAGGGCGTCGAGGAAGTGGGTCGTGCGATCGGAGAGCGCGTATTTCTTGTCGCGGGAGTAATCCCAGCGCCGGTAATGCTCGAAGCCGAGATAGTTCACCATCGCCGCCAAGACGAGGACGATCGCGATCTGAATGATCACATTCAGGCCGATCTGGAAACGATGGATCTTTTTCGGCGCGCGCGCCGGAGTGACGTCGTCAGCCATGAGTTACAGTCTCCACTTCCGCGATTGGAAGGCCTGATAAGTAAAAGTCAGCATCAACACGGTCATACTGAGATAAAGAACGATCGGCCGGGTATCGATGACCCCTCGGGAAAGCGTGCCCATTTGCTCGATCGCGGAGAAGTAACCGAGCAACTGCCGGGTCTCGGAGCCGACGTCGAGGAGGATGAAAGAGACGAGTCCGAGGAAAAAAAGGAGCGTGATCGTGGCGAAAGAAATCACCGCTGCGACGATCTGGTTCTTGGTCAGGACGGAAGCGAAACAGCCGATCGAAAGATAGAACATGCCAAGCAGGAGAAGCATGAGATAGCTGCCGAGATAAGAGCCCATCGAGCCGGCCGCCGGCTGATGGGTCAGCGCCTGGAAGATGACGAAGTAGAAGAGCGTCGGGATCCAGAGGATGACGTAAAAGATGAGGGCGCCGAAGTATTTTGAGAGCACCACCTGCCAGTCGCGGACGGGCGCGGTCATGAGCGGCTCGATCGTGCCGAGCTTAAACTCCTCGGAGAAGAGCCGCATCGTGATGAGCGGAAAGATCAGGACGAAAGCGAACCAGAAGAAGACCGAGTTAAAGAACGCTTCCTGGACCGAATACGGCACCGGGCGCTGGTTCATGAACGAAATCTGGAAGTAAAAATCGACCCCGCTGACGAGCAGGAAAAAGACGAGCACGATGTAGGCGATCGGGGAGTAAAAGTAACTCCGGACTTCGCGCGCGAGGAGAGTGAAGAACTTGGTCATCGGGATGTGGAGTCGTGGATAGTTGTCATCCCGAGCGGAATGGAGCGCAGCGCAATGGAGCCGAGGGATCCCGTGGAGTTTCCTTGAAGATTGGCTGCAGCGTGGTCTTCACGGCAGCTCGACGGGATCCCTCGACTGCGCTCCGCTCCGCTCGGGATGACTGTAGGGTAGGTTGACTCTTAGGCTTCATCGGGATGGGTGATCTCTACGAAGACGTCTTCCAGGGTCGCCTTGCGTTGCGAGAGCTCGCGTACGGCCCATTTGCGGTCGCTCGCGAGCTGGAAAACTTCCTGGCGCACATCCACGCCGGCTTCAGCACGGAGCGAGAAGATATTCCAGTCTCCTTCACTCGTTAGGCTGACATCCTTCACCCCGACGATGCTTTTTAACTGCGTGAGGCCGTCGTCGCTGCCGGTTTTCGCCTCGAGGGTGACGCCGTTCGCGGTCCGAATTTGGTGCAGTAAATTTTCCGGCGTATCGCAGGCTTCGATCTTGCCCCGGTTGATGATGATGACGCGACTACAGGTCATCTCCACTTCGGGCAGAATGTGGGTGGAAAGAAGGATGGTGTGCTGACGCCCAAGGTTTTTGATCAGGTCGCGCACCTGGCGAATCTGGTTGGGATCGAGACCACTCGTTGGCTCGTCCAGAATAAGAAGGTCGGGCTCATGGACCAGCGCGTCCGCCAGACCGACGCGCTGGCGATAACCCTTGGAGAGCGCGCCGATCAACTTCTTCTCCACGTCCTTCAATCCGCAGAGCTCCTTTACGTCGCCGACGCGTTCCTTGATTCGGCGGTGCGCGACGCCTTTCAGGGCGGCGCGGTAATCGAGATACTCCGTGACCCGCATGTCGTTATAGAGCGGGACGTTTTCCGGCATGTAGCCGAGGTGCGCGCGAGCCTCGAGCGACTTCTCGAAAACATCGAAGCCCGCGATGGTCGCGCGCCCGGAAGTGGGCGGCATGAAGCTCGAAAGGATGCGCATGGTCGTGCTCTTGCCGGCGCCGTTCGGCCCGAGGAAGCCCATAATCTCGCCTTTTCCGACCTCGAAACTCAGGTTGTCGATCGCGGTCTGGCCGGCGTAGCGCTTGGTGAGGTTTTCGACTTTGATCATCTTGCGGTGGAGTTTTACTGACAACGCCAGCGCCCGAAGCGTTGGCATTTTTTTGAAAAAATCAGCGCGCCTGCAGGTTCACCGTCTCCACGCGCCGGGCGCGTCCGCCCCGGCCGATGATCCCTACCGCGAGGTCGATGCTCGACCCGGAATCAGCTTGCGCGAGCACTTTCTCGGCTTCCTTAACCGAATTGACAGGATACTTCCCAATCTTATAGACGACTAAACCCCGCGCGACCCCAACCTGGTCAGCGGGGCTGTCCGGTTCGACCGCGCTCACGAGCACGCCTCGGCCGGCGGTGTAGCCAAGCGCATTCGCGAGTTCAGGCGTGAGATCCTGGAGCTGTAAACCGAGGAGCCGATCGGCGTTGGTCGCGCCGGTTTCCTGATTGGCCGCGCCCGGCTGCGGCGGTGGCATTTTGTCGGCGATCTTCCGAAACGCCTCGACGTTTTGCCTAACGACGTCGGCAGGAATGGCAAAGCCGAGTCCCTGCGTGGGCACGCCCTGCGGCGTGAAAGCCATCTTTGCCGAGCTCACCCCGACGAGCCGCCCAGCGAGATCGATGAGCGGGCCGCCGCTGTTCCCGGGATTAATCGCGGCATCGGTCTGGAGGAGGTTGTGGTAATCGATGTTCTCGAT
>JBPCRH010000019.1:0-12300 GCA_050997075.1 Chthoniobacterales bacterium | reverse complement strand
CCCAGGACGAGCGCGATCCCAACGATCAGGCCAAGAATGAATTTGATCATGATAGGAGACTAGAAGTTATCCCAAAACTGCTTTCCGGCGTTGTCATGTTGAGCGTGGCAAAACATCTCTGACTCTTTCGCTTCGCTGCTCAGGGCGAAATAGAGATTCTTCACTTCGTTCAGAATGACATGCTTTTGGGATAGCTTCTAGAAGTCGTTTCAATAGTCCTGTAGCGGCGGTCTGTGACCGCTGAAGCGCGGCCGCTCCCGAGGAAGCAAGGCGGTCATAGACCGCCGCTACAGCGACCAATCGACATTTGAAACCACTTCTCTCACCTTGGAGCGATTCGGATGCACGGAAGCCGCTGCGCACTAAAAAAGTGCAACACTCCGGGAAGCCGGAATCCGTGAGTGAAGAGAGACAGGATTCACCGGATTTACAGAATGGAACGGCGAAGGCTCTTCCGTTTGTCTTTCTGCAATCCTGTAAAATCCTGTTAATCCTGTCTTCCCTTACCCCGCGCGTGGCTGCCTCTGCTGGAATTCCCGAACGAAGCGGCGGTCGAGCCAGTCCTTGAACCAAAAGGCCCAGCGGCCGCGCGCGGTGAAGCCACCATAAGTGAGCAGGCCGGTCCCATCGCCGAGGTTGAGAATGAGGAGATAATTTTTCTGCGGCGAAAATCCCTCGAGCGTTTCGCCGCGCAGAAACGCGAGCAGATTTCGGTGCAGGACCGGAGCCTGCCGAACCGCATAAACGCCGATGCGCGACAGGCACTCTTTGCCGAAGCAGATGCAATCGCCCGCGCCGAAAATCTCGGGATGCGCGGGACTCTGGAGGAAGGCGTTCACGCGCATCGAGCCATCTTCCGCGCAGGGCAAGCCGGCTTCGTGGAGCAAGGCCGGCGGTCGAATCCCGATCGCGAGCGTGAGCGCGTCGAAGGGGATTGCTTCGCCATCGGCAAGCTCGACGGCGTGTGCGGTGACCTGTTGCACACGACTCCGCGCCACGAGGCGGACGTTTAGTTCCTCGAGGTAGCGACGCAGAATTAAGCTCGCTTTCGGCGTGGCCTGCGTGAGCAGACGATCCTCCGCGAAAACCAGGGTGAGCTGCGGCTTGCGCCCGGAACTTTTCAGCAGATGCCAGAGATTCACGCAGACCTCGCTTCCGGCCGCTCCGCCGCCGACGACCACGACGCGCGGGTTGCCGGGCGCATTCGTTAGGCGTTCGCGCAACGCAAGGAGATTCTTGATCGGCTTGACCGACACTCCGTGCTCCGCGGCGCCGTCGATCTTCTCGAGCGGCACCTCGCTCCCGACATTGAGCGAGAGCACGTCGTAGGAAATCTGCGGCCCACTTCGCAGATCGAGCGTGCGTCGCGCAGGATCGATGCGCGCCACTTCCGCGCGCACGAATTCTCCCCCACCCTCAGTGACTAAACGCTCGGCATCGACCGTGTCGTCGCCCGGTTCGTAAAAACCGGAGACCATGCCTGGCCCCATGCCGGAATACCAGAATTTTCCCGGCGCGACGAGCGTAACCCGGGCGCCTTCCCTAACGAACTCACGCGTCCGGCTGAGCGGCAAAAGATGCGCGTGGCCGGCGCCAACGAAAACCAGATGCTTCATCCGGGGAACTGCAATCCGGGCCGGCCTCGACCTGCGGCGGCCGCTACAGTTGCCCTCACAAGAGCGGCTTGATCGCGGCTTCGAAGCTCTCGCGATCGGCCGCGCCCTTCTGTTGGGCGACGACGTTGCCCTTGCGATCGATGATGAACGTGGTCGGCAGGGCTTCAATGCCTCCGTAGGCTTCAGCGGTTTTTTGGTCGCCGATGACGAGCGGATAATTGATCTCCATTTTCTTCGCGAAGGGCTTCACGATGGGGGCGCCTTTTTGATCCATCGCGATGCCGAGGACGACCAGGCCGCGCGGGCTGTACTGCTGTTGCAGCGAAACGAGATCGGGAATTTCCTCGCGGCAAGGCGGGCACCAAGTCGCCCAGAAATTCAGGAGGATGACTTTGCCTTTGAAATCGGAAAGCTTGACTGGTTTGCCCTCGAGGTCTTGCAATTGCCAGGCTGGCGCAGGTTGCGGTTCGACCGCGAAGCTCGTTAGGCAAAGAGAGAAGAGGAGCGCGCCGAGGGCGAGAATGGTTTTGGGTTTGTCGTGCATATGCCAGTCGTCGGTGAATTTCCGGAGCGAATTGAGGTTCAATAGCTTTGCTCTCTGGCGCAACGGATAAATCGCGGACATCCCGGGGTGAATGCGCGAAGGATTTTCTTGGTGGCGAGCAGCCGGTTGCCGTGTGGCCTAACGAGACTAAGCCTTGGCGATGCAGTTGGAAGCGCTGAGGCTCATCTCGTTGGAGGCCGAGGACGGGCGTTTCCTGAGCGCGAATCACGACCGGCGTTGTAGACGCTTCGCTCGGCGAAGCGCGGGATCGGCGTAATTCCTGCATTCGATGTTCCCTCTCGCGCCTCTCAGAGAGAGGCGTCTACAGAGGAGGCGCAGAAACGCCCGCACGGCATGAGCGGAAACGCGCTAACCTTCCGCTAATTGCGCGTCGCTCAGGAGGAGACGTTCGACGCGCCGGCCGTCGCGCAGGCTTTGCGCGATCTCGGGCACGTCCGCGAGAGTAACGTGACCATAGAAAAAATGGTCCGGCTCCACCAGGATGGTGACTCCGTGCGTGCATTGATCGAGGCAGCTCGAGCGACAGGCGCGCGCCTGCAGCTGGTTTAGACCGCGTGCGGCCAGCTCTTCCTTGAGCGCCTGGTGCACAGCTTCGGACCCGCGCTGCGCGCAAGAACCGCGCGGGTTTTCCGGCTCCCGCTGATTCGTGCAAACGAAGAGGTAGCGCTGGCGTTGCGGCATCGGCAGATATTCGTGGTCGCGTGCGGCCCGGTCAATCTGGCGCGCGATTGTAACTTGTCCGGGGCCAGCGGAGTCTTAGAGGACGATTCGATGCTCACGCCACTCTCAGCGCAGGATTGGAATTACGAAGCGGCGGCGCATCTTCTCAATCGCGCGGGTTTTGGCGGCACGCCGGACGAGATCAGCGCTTTTCAAGGGAAGGGCCTCGAGACCGCGGTCGATTCGCTGCTGCAGCCGCCGGACGCGCCGTTGAATGTCGAAGATCAGCCTTGGAGCAAGCCGGTCGACCTCGCCGCGAGTCGCCAGGCGCTGCGCAGTTTGAAAGGCAGCCCGGCGGAACAAAAGGCAAAGCGCAAAGCGATGCGCCAGGAGCAGCAGGGCGAGGTCCGGGCTTTGCGGTACTGGTGGCTCGAGCAGATGCACCAGACGAGCGCGCCGCTCATAGAAAAGATGACGCTTTTCTGGCACGGCCATTTCGCCACGAGCGTGCAGAAAGTGAGGTCGCCCTACGCGATGTGGCGGCAGAACGCGACCCTCCGCGAGCAGGCGCTCGGGCATTTCCCGACTTTGCTCAAAGCCATCTCGCGCGATCCGGCGATGCAGGTTTACCTCGATCTCCAGCAGAGCAAAAAAGATCACCCGAACGAAAACTGGGCGCGCGAGGTGATGGAGTTGTTCACGCTCGGGATCGGGAATTATACCGAGGAGGACGTGCAGGCAGCGGCGCGCGCCTTCACCGGTTACCGTATCGATCCTCGGCGGCAGGCCTTCGCGTTTGCGGCGAGACAGCACGACGATACGAGCAAGACGTTCCTCGGCCAGCGCGGCAACTTCTCCGGCGACGACGTGCTCGATCTAATCGTGGCGCAGCCGGTCTGCGCGCAGTTTATCGGGAAAAAACTGTGGCGCTTTTTCGTCGAGGACGATCCCGCTCCGCCGAAGGTGCAGGCGATGGGCGACGCGCTGCGCCGGCATTGTTTCCACGTGCGACCGGTCTTGCGCGAGGTCTTTCGCTCCCGCGAGTTTTATTCCGAGCGGGTCCGGCGCACGCAGATCAAGAGCCCGGTGCAGTTCCTCGTGCAAAGCTGCAAGTTGCTCGGGACCGATCTCCCGCCGGCCCAAGCCACGGAGGGCGCGCTTCGTTCGATGGGCCAGATTCCATTTAACCCACCAAACGTGAAAGGCTGGGACGGCGGCAAGTCATGGGTGAGCACGTCGACGCTGCTTTTCCGCTACAATTTCGCGAACTACCTGCTCAACGGCACGGCCGGCCCAAATTTTACGGTGCCGCCCGGTCTCCAGCGCGACGCGGTGGACTTCGCGCAGATCGCTCCTGCGGCGCTGCGGCAGGAACCGGAGAAGCTGCTCGCCGAGCTTGGGCGCTGGGTTTTTCAGGCTCCGCTTTCCCCCGCCCAAAAAGAAACGCTGCTCAATTACGTCAAGGCGCAGACCGATCGCACGAGCGACGAGACCATTCGCCATGTGCTCCATCTCATGATGAGCACGCCACAATTCCAACTCACTTAACTGACTCAGAAAGAAAAATTTACCTTTTGTTATTACGCGATTACTCGAGAACGCGACGCACTAAAAAATGAACGCGACTTTGCACACCCGGCGCCGCTTCCTGCGCACTTCGCTCCTCGGCGCTGCCGCGTCTTGGACGCTGCCGATCTTCCTCGAGAAGACTTTCTTTACTCTCGACGCGATGGCCGCCGATTCCCTCACTCAGGTCGCGACCGGTAAGGACGGAACCATCCTCGTCGTGCTGCAAATGGCGGGCGGCAATGACGGCCTGAACATGGTCGTCCCCTACGCCGACGACGCCTATTACATCGCGCGCCCCAAGCTCGCTCTGCCGGCCGACAAGATTCTTCGGCTCGGCGATTACGCCGGCCTGAACCCGAAGCTGAAAGGTCTCAAGTCGCTCTTCGACGACGGTCATCTCGCCGTGATCCAAGGCGTCGGCTATCCGAACCCGAATCGTTCGCATTTTTGTTCCACCGAAATCTGGCAGACCGCCTCCGACGCCGACCGGAACGAAGCCGAAGGCTGGCTCGGCCGCTATTTCGACAATTGCTGCGCCGGCGCCGACCCGACCGTCGGCGTCGCGATTGGTGGGGAGATGCCGCAGGCCTTTTCGGCGCGGATTCCGACGGGCGTCGTCTTTTCCAAACCGGAGCAGTTCAAATTCAAGAGCCGCGGTTCCGGGGGTGAGGGCGGCGAGGAAGCCTTCTACCGCCAGCTCAACCAGGCCGGCGAGGTCGAGCCCGCCCCGGCCGCCGCCGCAGGCGACTCGATCGGCGCGATTGCGGGCGGAAATAATTCCGACATGAGCGCGGTCGATTTCCTCCAGCGCACCGCGCTCGACGCCCAGCTCAGTTCAGATAAAATTCTCGCGATCGCGCGCAAATCGAAGTCCACCATCCCCTACCCGCCCGGCCGGCTCGCGAACAGCCTGAGCTTGATCGCGCGCATGATCGGCGGCGGCCTAACGACGCGCGTTTATTACGCGAGCCAAGGCGGCTTCGACACCCACGCCGGGCAGAGCAACGCGCACAACCGCCTTATGACCGAGCTAAACGACGCGCTCACCGCCTTCGTCGCCGATCTCAAGCAGCAGGGAAATTTCGATCGCGTCCTGCTCCTCACCTTCAGCGAATTCGGTCGGCGCGTGCAGGAGAACGCGAACGGCGGCACCGACCACGGCGCGGCGGCGCCGATGTTTGCGCTTGGCGGCCGGGTGAAGCCGGGGCTTTTCGGGAAATATCCGAGCCTAACGAACCTGGACCACGGCGATCTCCTGTTTAACACTGACTTCCGAAGTGTTTACGGCACGGTCCTCGACCATTGGCTCGGCGCCCCGAGCGAAAAGGTCCTCGGCCGCAAATTCCCTCCGCTGCCGCTGATCTGATCCTGTCGACGTTTCGCTCTGCGCAACGCGGGCGTGCGTCCTCCCCGGAGTGATTGCGAAAGCACCGAACGCGGGAATACTCCCCCACCCGCCGCCTCTTCTTTTCCCGTGTCGAAAAATTCCACCACCGCTCCGCTCGCGATCTACTTCGAGCATCAGGCTTGGTTCCTTCCTCTCTTCACCGAGCTCGAGCGCCGCAGCATCCCCTACGAGCCGATCGACGCCCGCGCGCCTTTCTCTTACGACCCGGCGGATTCGACCCAGCGCTTCGCGGTGCTCTTCAATCGGATAAGTCCCTCGGCGTATCTGCGCGACAACGGCAGCGCGATTTTTCATACCCTAAACTTCCTCGCGCACCTCGAGCGCGTCGGCACTCGCGTGATCAACGGTCTGCGCGCCTTCACCAATGAAATCTCGAAAGCGCGCCAGCTCACCCTCCTGACCGAGCTTGGCCTGCCCGGGCCGCGGAGTCGCGTCATCCATCGCGGCGCGGATGCTCCCGGCGCGGCGGAAGGCCTGCGCTTTCCCGTCGTCGTAAAAGCAAACGTGGGCGGAAGCGGCGCCGGCATCACCCGCTACGATTTGTTAGGCGAACTTCGCGCGGCCGCGGCGGCGGGCACGGTCGAGCTCGGACTCGATCGCGTCGCGCTCGTGCAGGAATACATCCCCGCGCGTGACGGCCACATCACCCGCGTCGAGACGCTCGGCGGCAAGTTCCTCTACGCGATCAACGTCTTCCCCGAGGCGGGCAGCTTCGATCTCTGCCCGGCCGACGCCTGCCAGACGAAAGATGGTGCCGAACTCCAGCGCACGTCCACGTCCGGTTGCCTGATCGATGCTCCAAAACGCGGTCTCCGCGTGGAAGCGGCGGACGTGCCTAACGACGTCCGCGAAGCCTGCGAACGGATCGCGCAAAAAGCCGGGATCGATGTCGGCGGCATCGAATCAATGATCGACGACCGTGATGGGTCGCGCGTCTATTACGACATCAATGCTCTCTCCAATTTCGTCGCCGATGCCCCGCGCGTGATTGGTTTCGACCCGCACGCGAAGCTGGTCGATTTCCTCGAGGCGCAGCTGAAACAAAGCGCGCGATGAACACTCCGCGATGAACCCTGTCATCCTGAGCGCAGCGCAGCGCAGTCGAAGGATCCCGTCGAGCTTCGGTGAAGCCCCGCAGCGAGCCTTCACGGCAGCGCTACGGGATCCCTCGACGGCGCTCGGGATGACAACGCTCCTGACCTAACGATTATGCGCTACGGCTATTGGCTCCCGGTATTTGGTGGTTGGCTGCGGAACGTGCCCGACGAAGGCATGGCGGCGACCTGGGACTACGCCCGGCGCCTGGCCTGCCGGAGCGAAGAAATCGGCTACGACCTCACCCTCGTCGCCGAGTTAAACCTCAACGACATCAAGGGCGCCGGTGCCCCCACCCTCGACGCCTGGAGCACCGCCGCCGCGCTCATGTCGGTGACCAAACGCCTCGAGTTCATGGTCGCCGTCCGCCAGACTTTTCACACCCCCGCCCTCCTGGCAAAGCAGGCGGCGAATATTGACCAGATCGGCGGCGGCGGCCGGCTTTCGCTGAACGTCGTCAGCTCTTGGTGGGCCGACGAAGCGCGTAAATACGGCGTCCATTTCGAGCAGCACGACGATCGTTACGCGCGCACCGCGGAGTGGCTCGACGTCGTCGACGGCCTGTGGAGGCAGGACCACTTTTCCTATTCCGGAAAATATTACCAAGTCGAAGATGCGCTCATGAGCCCGAAGCCGGCGACCCAGCCGCGCCCGGTCATTTATGCCGGCGGCGAATCCGAAGCCGCGAAAAATTTGATCGCGCAGAAGTGCGACGCCTTCGTCATGCACGGCGATCCGCCGGAAAAGATCCGCGAGAAAATCGCCGACATGTCGGAACGGCGCGAACGCTTCGGTCTTCCGCGGATGCAGTTCGGCGTCGCCGCTTACGCGATTGTCCGCGACACCGAAAGCGAGGCGCAGGCCGAACTCGCGCGCATCACCGACGTGCAATCTTCCGCGGCCGGCTACGACAACTACCAGCAATGGCTCAGCGGCACGAAGCTCGAGGGCCAGATGTCGATCAACGAATACTCCGTTTCAAATCGCGGCCTCCGTCCGAACCTCATCGGTACGCCCGCGATGGTGAAAGAGCGGGTCGCGGAGTTTGCGGACGCCGGGGTCGATCTTTTACTGCTTCAGAGCAGCCCACAACTCGAAGAGATGGAGCGTTTCGCCGCCCAAGTGATCCACTAAATCCCTGTAGACGCCTCCCTCTGGGAGGCGCGGGTGTGCGTCTTCCAACTCCACAGGCATCCGCGCGCAAACTCGCGGTTCGCAGAGCGAACCGTCTACAGTGCAGCTCGCGCGGCGTATTAATTCTCCACGATGATTTCTTCGCTTTCCGAATTTCGCGCTCGCGCCGCCCGCGGCAATGTCGTGCCCGTGGTCGCGGAGTTGATCGCCGATTCGGAAACGCCGATCTCGGCCTTCGAAAAACTCCGAGACACGCGCGGCTGTTTTCTCTTCGAATCGGCCGAGCACAACGAATCGTTAGGCCGCTTTTCCTTCCTCGGGTTCGATCCGCAACTGATCTTCGAGAGCCGCGGGAAAACGATCACGATTCGCGAAGGTGAGTGCACTAAAACCCGCGAGACCACCACCGATCCGCTCGCCGAGCTGGAGGAAGTAATGAAGCGCTATCGGTTCGCGCCGGGGGAAGAACGGCATCACTTCGCCGGGGGCGCGATCGGCTATCTCGGCTACGACACGGTCCGGCATTTCGAAACGACCGTGCCGCTTTCGCCTCACGCGGGCCTCGGTTTGCCGGAAGCGATGTTCGTGATCGCGAGGACGCTGCTCGTCTTCGATCATCGGCTGCGCCGGCTGCGCGTGATCGCGAACGTTTTTCTCGCTTCGCCTAACGACAACTTGGAATCGGACTACGCGGAGGCGGTCCAGCGGATCGAGCAGATTTTGCAACGCCTCGCCCAGCCCGCGCAGTTGCCATTATTGGAAAGCGCAGACCCCGAAACCCCAGTCGCAGCGCGCAGCAATACGACCCGCGCGGAGTTCGAAGCCATGGTCCGCGCGGCGAAGGAACACATCGCGGCCGGCGACATTTTTCAGGTCGTGCTCTCGCAACGTTTCGAGACCGATTTCACCGGCGATCCGCTCGATTTGTATCGCGCGCTCCGCTTCATCAATCCCTCGCCTTACATGTTCTGCCTCAATTTCGGCGCGGACTTTTCGCTCGTCGGGAGCTCACCGGAATTGCACGTTCGCGCGACCGACGGTGCGCTCGAGATTCGCCCGATTGCCGGCACCCGCCCGCGCGGCGCGACTCCGGCGGAAGATGAAGAGCACGCGACCGAACTGCTCGCCGACCCGAAGGAACGCGCCGAGCACGTGATGCTGATCGATCTGGCGCGGAACGACCTCGGGCGCGTCGCCGAATACGGGAGTGTGCGCGTGACCGAGCAGATGGTAATCGAGCGCTACAGCCACGTCATGCACATCGTCTCGCACGTGGTCGGGAAGTTGCGCGCGGACCGGAACGCTTTCGACGCGATGCGCGCGACCTTTCCGGCGGGGACGGTTTCGGGCGCGCCGAAAGTGCGGGCGATGCAGTTAATTGCCGAGCTCGAAAAGGCGCAGCGTGGATTTTACGCGGGCGCGGTCGGCTACTTCGGGTTCGATGGGAATCTTGATTCCTGCATCGCGCTGCGCTCGGTCGTTTTAGTGCGCGGAAAAGCCTACGCGCAGGCCGGCGCCGGAATCGTGGCCGACTCCCAACCGCCGGCGGAATACGACGAGACCGTGAACAAGGCGATGGCGATGATGAAAGCGGTCGCGCGCGCGAACCAGGTGAAACGCTGATGACAGCTTTTTTGAACTTTCATTCTTCGCTCCGCTCAGAATGACAGAGAAAGGAGAAAGCGATGCGTCTGCTCATCATCGATAACTACGATTCGTTTACCTACAACCTCGTGCAGTATTTCGGGGAGTTGGGTGCGGAGATTCTCGTAAGGCGCAATGACGAGGTCTCGCTCGCGGAGGTTGAGGCACTAAAGCCGGAGCGAATCTGCATTTCACCCGGACCGGGCCGGCCGGACTCGGCGGGGATCAGTTGCGATCTTATCCGGGAATTCGGCCCGCGCCTTCCGGTGCTCGGCGTCTGCCTTGGGCACCAATGCATCGGACAGGTCTACGGTGGAGAAGTCGTGAGGGCACCGGTGGCGCTCCATGGCAAAACCTCCGAAATCGCGCACAACGACACGGGAGTTTTTCGTGGACTGGCGCAGCCGTTTCCGGCGACGCGCTATCACTCGCTGGTGGTTAGGCCGGAGAGCGTCCCGGATTCGCTCGAGGTGACTGCGCATTCCGCGGATGGCCAGATCATGGGTCTGCGGCATCGCGAGTTCCCGATTCACGGCGTGCAGTTTCACCCCGAATCGATCCTCACCAGCGAAGGCGCGAAACTCCTCGGCAACTTCCTCGCGCTTTAGAAGAGACGCTACGTTTGTCATCCTGAGCGGAGCGCAGCGGAGTCGAAGGATCCCGTCGAGCGGTGGGAAAGCTTCTGATCGGAACCTTCCCAGAAACGCCACTGGATCCCTCGACTGCGCTACGCTCCGCTCGGGATGACCGCGACTACGCGCTCGTTAAACAACGACCTCGTGGATCGCGCGGACTTCCGCGACGAGCTGCGCGTATTCCTCCGCGGTGAGCGATTGCGCGCCGTCGGAGAGCGCTTCCTGTGGCCGCGCGTGGACTTCAATCATGAGGCCGTCGGCCCCGACCGCGACGCCCGCCCGCGCGATCGGCGCGACCATGTAACTGTGGCCGGTGCCGTGCGAAGCATCGACGATCACCGGCAAATGCGAGATGCGCCGAATCGCCGGAACGACCGCGAGGTCGAGGGTGTTGCGGGTATGCTGCGCGAAAGTGCGCACCCCGCGTTCGCAGAGCACGACCCGATAATTTCCTTCCGCCATGATGTATTCGGCGGCGAGGAGCCATTCCTCGAGAGTCGCGGCCATCCCGCGCTTCAGGAGCACGGGCAAAGGCGAGCGGCCAGCGCGACGCAGGAGCGTGTAGTTCTGCATGTTGCGCGCGCCGATCTGGATCATGTCGGCGTATTTTTCGAGCAGGTCGACGCCGGATTCGTCGAGCGCTTCGGTCACGATTTTGAGGCCGAATTTGTCGCGCACTTCGACGAGCAGTTTCAACCCATCCTCGCCGAGACCCGCAAAGGCGTAAGGCGAAGTGCGCGGCTTGAAAGCGCCCGCGCGAAAGAAGTGCGCACCGGAACTTTTCACCGCCGCCGCCGCTTCAAAAATCTGTTCGCGGGTCTCGACTGCACACGGGCCGGCAATCAGCGCGAGCGAGCCGTCGCCGATCCGCGCGCCGTCGCCGAGATCGACCACGGTGCGGTCGGGCCGCAGGTCGAGGCTGATCAATTTATACGGTTTGCTCACTCTGATCGCTTCCGCGACGCCGGGGAGATTCTCGAAATGGCGGACGTCGACTTCGCCGTTGTTCCCGGTGATGCCGATCGCCGTCCGGGTCGCGCCGGGCATCGGGTGCGGACGCAGGCCGAGGCCTTCGATCACGCGGACCACGTCATCGACCTCGGCTTGCGAGGCATGTGCGTTCATGACGATGAGCATGGCGATTTAAGGGAAGGACCGATTACCCACGATGGCGCGCGGCGCAACCGCTTCGCGGCGCGGGCGCAATGTGTTATGACGAACCCGAAGCGCATGTATCTCTGGAAATTTCACGCGACTCCCACCTGGCGAGCGGCGCACGAAGCGGATTTGGAAGCGGTTTATGCGGGCAACTTGGCGGTGATCGACTTGCAGGGAAAAGCCCGCGCGCTTGTCCAGGTCATTTGTTGTACAAAGGCGCAGGCGGACGAACTCGTGCGGCGTTTTGGCGGCACGCTGGAAAAGCTGACTCGCGATTGGCAGACAAAATTTCTCGCGGCAGAAAAGCGCGCGCCGCTCCGCATTGGGAAACGTCTCGTGGTCGTGATGGAAGCCCATGCGCAGGCGAGCATGGAACAGCTTGTCATCCCTGCAGCCGGCGCTTTTGGCACCGGCGATCACGCCACGACCGCGATGTGCCTGCGCCTGCTCGAAGAAACGTCGCGGCGGTTTCCCGCCGGTTGGAGTCTGCTCGATGCCGGCACCGGCACCGGGATTCTCGCGCTCGCCGGGCGACGTTTCGGCGCGCAGGAAGTGCTCGGGATCGACAACGATCCGCGTGCCGTCGCGCACGCGCGGACGAACGCGCGCCTGAACCAAATCCGAGGCACTAAATTCGTGAGCGGGGACTTCCTTCGTTGGAACCCGGAGCAGGGTTACGACGTGATCACGGCGAATCTTTTCAGCGAGCTGCGCATTTCCGCGCTCCCCCTTTTCCGGTGCACCCTGTCACGCGATGGTACGCTCATTCTCTCCGGCATCCTCCGCGCGCAGGCGCCGGAAGTGATCCGCGCGCTG
>JBPCRH010000002.1:0-3020 GCA_050997075.1 Chthoniobacterales bacterium | reverse complement strand
ATCGTGAGCAGATTAAAGAAAGCGTAGTTCCCGGTCAGTCCGATCAGGATTTGCAGGAAAACGAACAACCCCGCGCCCACGAGCCGCAAATGCCGCGGGAGCCAGATGAGAAATGCCCCGCCGATCTCAACCGCGAGCACAAAAGAAGTCGAAGCATGCTGGAACCATTCCGGCCCCTGAGCCGTCCACCAGCCGAGCACGGTCGGGAGCGGTTGCGTCCAGTAGTGGTAATCGAGCGCGCTCAGATTCCACCACGAAGGATCGCCGCTCGTCAGCTTCACCACACCGGAGAGGAGCATCAGTTTGAAGAGCAAAAACTGGAGCAGGAAAACCGCGACCCGCGAAAGCGGCGCGGGCGTACGGGCGCGCATGCGCCAGCGCCACGGTGCCAGAAAGATCGCGAGAAACCCGGTCTCAAGCAGGAGGATGTCCCATTGAAAACTGTAGAACTCCTGCCCCGCGATCGTGAGCGAGAGATAGAGCGCGAAGAGGAGCGCGAGACAAAGCACGGGCGCGAGGCCCACGATCAGGAGCACGGAAATAACTGCTCCGGCGCCGCAGAGAAAATGGAGAAACGCATTGCTCGCGTTGAACCAGCAAAACGTCGGCAGCAGCCGATAGGCGTCGTTCCCAACCTGCTGATGCGCGCCGTTGAGAAACTGCGCCACCGGCAGAACACCGTGCGCGCCGATGAGCCCGTCTGCCTGCACCCAGAAGGAGAGAAACGCGATCAGGTAAATCGCGCCGAGGGAGCGGAGAAACCAGCGGCGCGCGGTGAAGTAAGTCGGCCGGCGCACGTCTTCGCCCCAGAGCAGGGACGTGACTTTATGCGCGAGTTCGCGATGGCTGGCGATGAAGCTGTAAGCCGTCTCCGTGAGCGGCGCAAAACCCGGCAGGTGCGCGTAGCTCCAGCGGCCCGGAGCCCAACGCCGACCCGCGCCTAACGAACGCAACACCGCTTCCGCACCCGAGTAGACGCATCCATCCGGCTCAATTAGTTTCACCGCACGCTCGAAAGCGGCGCGCGGTACTTCAGGAAAATCGGCGGCGGCCGTCTGGAGCGGCGCGTAATTCATCCGGCCCGCCGTGATCTCCTGCCAGCGCGCGATCCAGAGTTTGCAGAAGCCGCAATCACCGTCGTATCCCAGCAGCGGCTGCGCCGGCGGCGCGGCGACTTTCGCGATCGATCCTGCCACGAGGGCACGTCCGCCGCAGCCGGGCGCGCGTCGAGCGGGAAAGAGTCGCCAACTTCTCACCTGCACCTGCACTTTCACCGGCCTGGGGAGTGTAAGTGAAAGTGAAAGGGTTAAGTGCAAGTCAGCGGAACTCCGCCCAGACCGGCGCGTGATCGGACGGCTCCTTGCCTTTGCGCATCTCCCGCTCGACCCCACCACCAGTGCATCGGCCCGCGAGCTCGCTGCCGGCGAGAATCGCATCGATCCGTAGGCCGCGATTTTTCGGGAACGCGAGCATCCGATAATCCCACCAGCTGAAGATACTTTCGCCGGGATGAAGCAACGGCAGCGTGTCGGTAAGGCCGGCCGCACAGAGCGTGCGAAAGGCCGCGCGCTCGTCGTCGGAGCACATGATTGAGCCGCGCCAGAGCGCCGGGTCGTGGACGTCGGCATCGTTAGGCGCGACGTTGAAATCGCCGCAAACGAGGACGCGCTCGAGAGCTTTTTCCTGCGAAGTGAGACAGCGGGTGAGGCGCTCATACCATTGCAATTTGTAGAGGTAAGGCGCGGAGCAGACGGCCTGGCCGTTCGGCGCGTAGATGGAGAAAACGCGCACGTCGCCGATCGTCGCGGCGATAACGCGCGCCTGCGGATCATCGACTTGGTCGCACAGACCGACGCGGACTTCGCGCGGCTCTTCCTTGGCGAGAATCGCGACGCCGTTATAGGACTTCTGCCCATGAAAAGCGGCGTGGTAACCAGCCGCGCGCAACGCGTCCACCGGGAACTGCTCGTCGGTGCATTTAGTTTCCTGGAGACAGACGACTTCGGGCGCGCTCTCGCCCAGCCAATGCACCAGCCGCTCAAGACGTTTGCGGAGGGAATTGATATTCCACGAGAAGATCCGCATGGCGCTCACTAAACGAAGCCCTTCGTCTTGTCATCCCGAGCGAAGCCGAGGGATCCCGTGGGGCTTCTGGAAATTTCTCGCCGCGCCGGGGCCGAACACCGTCGCTGTAGACGCTTCGCTCAGTGAAGCGCGAGGTGTGCGGGATCGGCACTTTGAACGCGCAAGATCCGCATTTCCGGCAACCTCGTGGCCGCAAACCCGCGCCTTCCAGAGGAAGGCGTCTACAACTTGTCCCCCGGAGCGAATCCGAGGGATCCCGTTGAGGTTTTGGGAAGCCCCGTCGCGTATGCCACAGAAAACTCCGCGCGGAGCTTCGCATTTGTTCCGCGGGATCCCTCGGCTGCGCTCGGGATGACTCAGAGGTCGATTTCCACGCCCGGCGGCGGGACCATCACTTCCGCATTGGGCAGCGCGACGGCAGCCGCCTCGCGCATCCATTCCACCGCGGGCGGACCGCCGTGAACGAGCACCACTTTGCGGGGCGCAACTTTGCGGATGTAGTTCACGAGCGATTCGCGCGAGGCGTGCGCGCTGAAGCGGAACTGCTCCACTCCGCAGCGCAGTTCCTGCGCCGGCTCGTCCTCATCGAGGCTGACGAGCGAACCCGGCGCCGCGGAACGGAGCACGCCCGCGGGCGAATTTGGATCGGCGTAGCCGACGAAGGAAGTCGCGTGCTCCGGTTTCTCGAGCAGCCGGCGCGCGACCTTATTCGAGAGCGTTTTGGGCGTCATCATCCCGCTGGAGAGCGCATAAACGCGGCCGGGGCGGGCGGGCGCGTCGTTGATCGATTTGCTATTCAACACGAACGGCTGCACCTCCGGGAACAGCTCGAAACCCGGACGCACCCGCGCGGTGTCGTGCGCCCGACGATCGTAGATGTCGGTCATCTTCGCGCTCAGGCCGCCGATGTAGATCGGCACGTCCGCGATCTTCTG
>JBPCRH010000474.1:0-3930 GCA_050997075.1 Chthoniobacterales bacterium | reverse complement strand
CCTCGGCTTCGCTCGGGATGACGTGCGCGACGTCGCCGCTTCCTTCCAGCGCGCCGTTGTCGATGTGCTGGTGGATAAAACCGTCGCGGCCGCGCGCGGCGCCCGGCGTTCGCTCGTGACCGTGAGTGGTGGCGTGAGTTGCAACGGCGAGCTGCGCCGGCTGATGTCGTTAGGCTGCGAGCGCGCCGGCCTCGCGTTTCGTTTCGCCGAGCCGCGGCTTTGCACCGACAACGCCGCGATGATCGCCTTCGCCGCGCTCAAGCGTTTCGAGGCCGGCGCCGCCACCCCCCTAACGAGCGAGATCGATCCGAATCTCGCGTTGGTGTAGCGTCGTGGTTGCGCTCGCAGCCGTTGTAGACGCTTCGCTCTGCGAAGCGCGGGAGTGAGCGCGTTCGCGGCGGGAACCAACAGGTCCGACACTCGCGCCTCCCAGAGGGAGGCGTCTACAGCGGAGGCTCGCCTAGTAGTCGCGCTCGAGGAGGTGATTCGCGAGGGCGTGCAGCATATCCGCTTTTTTGCCTAACGGTTTTAGTGCCTCGTGCGCCAGTTTCGTCAGGCGCCCGGCTTCGACACGCGATTTTTCCAGGCCGATGACGGCAGGGTAAGTGGCCTTCTGCGCCGCCACATCTTTCCCGGCGCTTTTCCCGAGCTTCTCGCTCGTTTGGGTGACGTCGAGAATGTCGTCGATCACCTGGAAAGCGAGACCGAGCGACCGCCCGAAATCGCTCACCGCCCTGAGCTGGGTCGGCGTCGCGTTCGCGCTCATCGCGCCAAGGCGCACGGAGGTCGTGAGCAGCGCCGCCGTTTTGTTCTCATGAATATAACGAAGTTGCGCGCGCGTATGTTCCCCGCCTTCGCCCTCAAGATCAGCGACCTGGCCGGCGATGAGTTTGCGACTGCCCGCGGCGACGGAAATTTCGCGGATGAGCTCGCGCATGTCGTAGCGCGGCCAGCAATCCGCCTCGGCCGCAATCTCGAAAGCAATCGTGAGCAACGCATCGCCCGCGAGCACGGCGATGCCGTCGCCGAAGACCTTGTGACAGGTGGCGCGCCCGCGCCGGAAATCGTCGTTATCCATGCTCGGGAGATCGTCGTGGATGAGCGAGTAGGTGTGAATGCATTCCATCGTGCAGGCGAGCGGGAGCGCGCTTTTCGTTAGGCCGCCGCAGGCTTCGGCGGCGGCGAGGCAAAGAATTGGCCGTAGCCGTTTGCCGCCGGCGAAGAGCGAGTAGCGCATCGCCTTGTGGATGGTCGCGGGCTTGGCCGACGCTTTCGGGAGGAAACGGTCGAGCGCGCGATCGACTTCCTGCTGCCGCGCCCGGAGGTAGTTTTTCAGATCCACAGTCCGCGAATCTGGAAAGCGGGGAGGCGCTGCGCAACCCAGAAGTTCCACTCAGGTTGGGAAGTTAACCGCAGAGGGCGCAGAGGACGCAGAGAGAGACGCGGAGAAGGAATCCAGAAGGACAGGATTTACAGGGTTACAGGAAAGGGCTGATCGCCCTGCTGACTGTGAAATTCCGTCCTGCACAATCCTGTTCACCATGGCCTTTCCCCACTCTGCGTTTCCCCCTCTGCGACCTCTGCGCTCTCTGCGGTTAAACTACCCGCCGACCGCCTGATAATGGCCGAGCCCACGTTTCCACATGAAGTTCGCGGCCGCCCACATCGCGAGGAGCCAGCCGGCCTGGATCAAGAGCGCGCTCCAGATTTCCGCGCCCACGATGCGCCCCTGGAAGATCGCGATCGGGCAGAAAAGCTCGTAGTAAAATGGCAGCCATTTCATTACCGCCTGGATCGCTGGCGGCATAATATCGAGCGGAAACATCTGCCCGCCGAGGAAATATTCGAAGCTGTAAACGATGAAAACGATGGTCGAAAGCTCCAGGATCCAGAAGGCCATCATCGAGAGCGCGTAGGTCAGGAAAAACTGGATGAAGGCCGACATCACGAGCGAAACGAAAGCGTAAATCCAGATCATCGGTTCGTGAGGCAAAACGATAAAGTGGCGGAAATAGACGAAGATCGCCGCAATCGGCAGGACGGTGACGAACGTGTAAACGAGCCGCCCACTCAGGAAAATGCTGAATCGATAGCCGAGGTAATTAACCGGCTTGGTCAGGAAGGAGTTGATCTGCCCCTCGCGGATGTCGGCGGCGATCTGCCATTCGTCCTCGGTCGGCGTGACGAGGTTGCTCACCAGGATCGTGAGCAGATAATAATAGATCATCGAGCCGTAGTCGTAGCCGCGCATCCCGCCGCCGCTCTCGCGAAAAACTGCGCGCCAGAGGAAGATCGTGCCGACCAGCGGGATTACGCCGAAGACCGCGCGGAGGAGGTAATTCCAGCGGTAAACGAAGGTGTTCTGGATTCCGAGGTTAAAGACGGTGAGGTATTTTGCGGGCTGCATGGACAAAAAGTTTTAACCGCGGATTACGCGGATTTCACGGATCGGGAAAAGGGAGGATCACACATCTTGTTTCATTCCTATCCGCGTCATCCGCGCAATCCGCGGTTAAGAATTCCGGCTTGGCAGCCGGCGCATCTGGCGATTCTGCCAGCCGGCGAAGAAGAGCAGCGCGCAGAGCGCCCCGATTAAGGCCATGAACATGTCTTCCTGCGTGTCCCAGATATCGCCTTGGGTAGCGAGGAACTCGGTCGCGCCGGATTTCGAGGCGAGCGCGGTCCACCATTCCACCAGCTCGTAGAAAGCGCTGATCCCGAGACAGACAAAGACGACCACGGCAAAGATCCAGCCGCGCGAGCGGATGATTCCGCGCCGAACGAAAAGCTCGCGCGCGATCAGGGCCGGGACGAAGCCCTGGGCAAAATGGCCGAGCCGATCGTAGTGGTTGCGGTGCCAGCCGAAAATCGGCTTGAGCCAATCGAACAGCGGGACGCGCGCATAGGTGTAGTGCCCGCCGACGCAAAGGATGCAGATGTGCAGCGCGATGAGGGTGTAAACGAGTGTGCTGAAACGAAATCGGCTATAGGTGGCGATGAGCACCGCCGCGCCAATGATGCCCGGAATGGTCTCGAGCCACCAAGTGAAGCGGTCATACGGTTGCCAGGCTGACCAGGCGAAGACGAGCGCGGTCCCGACGAACAGGAGGAGGTGGAGCGGCGAGATGCGCGCGTTCATGCGTTGTCATCCTGAGCGGATCCCGCGGATGCGGGAGGAGTCGAAGGATCCCGACCGGGTTGTGGGAAGGTGTCGCGCACTCTCGCTCCTTCGGGTCGGGGCTTCACGGCGGCTCCACGGGATCCCTCGACTTCGCTCGGGATGACCGTGTTGGCGGCGTCCGCCTGCGCCAGTTCCACGGCGAGCCGAACCGCGGCGATCATGCTATCGGGGCGCGCGCTGTTTTTACCGGCGATCTCGAAGGCGGTGCCGTGATCGGGACTGGTGCGCGGGAAGGGGAGCCCGAGGGTCATGTTCACGCCCTCGTGAAAGGCGTGCAGCTTCAGCGGGATCAAACCCTGGTCGTGATACATGCAGAGCACGGCGTCGAATTCTCCCGCGACCGCGCGATGGAAAATGGTGTCGGGGGAGAAGGGGCCGGAGAAGGCAAAGGATGAAGGATGAAGGATGAAGGATGAACGGTTGAGCTCGGCGATCGCGGGGGCGATTAGTTCTTCCTCTTCGCGGCCGAGCGCGCCGGATTCGCCGGCGTGGGGGTTGAGGCCGGCGACGGCGATGCGGCGGCCGCCGCGCCGGGCG
Source organism: Chthoniobacterales bacterium (assembly GCA_050997075.1). Lineage (GTDB taxonomy): Bacteria > Verrucomicrobiota > Verrucomicrobiia > Chthoniobacterales > UBA10450 > Palsa-1392. The sequence continues at coordinate 212 of JBPCRH010000474.1, read as the reverse complement.
ACGAAATCGCCGAGCAACCGGCCGACGCGCACGATCTCGGAGGTGCGCAGGGATTTCGTGACTTCGCCTAACGGAATGTGCGTGGTCACGAGCGCGACGGTGAGGTCGTTGCCGGTCAGGAACATGACGAAGTTCTCGATTCCGCAGCGCGCCGCGAAAAACTCCGTCTGGCCCGGGAACTCGAAGCCGATCTCATACATGCGCGCCTTGTG
>JBPCRH010000469.1:0-9255 GCA_050997075.1 Chthoniobacterales bacterium | reverse complement strand
CCACGTTCTCGGCGACTTCCGGATCGAGATAGAACTTCCCGCCCGGCGCTTTCACATCCAGGATATCACCTTCCTTGATGTTATCGTGAAAGTGCGAGGAGACGAGTCCGGCCGGTAACTCTGCCTTGGCCGGCGGAATTTTCTTTATGCTGACGCGGTAACCATCCGGCCGTGGCCCATCGGAAAGGCTGTAACACCGAATGACCGGCCGGGCGTTCCCGGGGATTTCGAGCTGAAAGGTCAGATACTGACCCGGGTAAAATCCGGAGAGACGCTTCTGATCGTGCGGGGTGAGATAGAAGGAACAGACGTCCTTGCTTTCCATCACCTTCTTACTCACGAGAAACTTCCGGAAACCGTTCCACGGGAGTGCGGCGTCGGAACGTTTCCGGCGGAGATCGCGCATTGTCTCGAGCTCGGTCTGAAGCAAGGCGAGATCGATCTCGTTCTTTTGCTTCTCGCCGCGGACGCGCAAGGCGTTGCGCCAGGTCACAAGTCCCACTTGGCTAAGCGCGCCGATGACGATGATGGCTCCGGCAGCTTCCCAAATCATGGCAGAATGTGCGGGTCGCCCACGCTGTCATCCTGAGCGAAGCGGAGCGTAGTCGAAGGATCCGGGAGATTGGCACTGAAGGGCGGCGCGACGGGATCCCTCGGCTGCGCTCGGGATGACAGGTGGTCTGAGTTGGCCATCAGCTTAGCGGGAGGGCGGGACATTGAACTCCACTGTATAGGGATGGATGTCGATCATCCATTCATTCATCGCGCGATCCATTTCCTTGGTCGCTTCCACGAAGTCCATGAAGTAGATCGGTTCCGCGCGGCTCCGCAGGCGAATAGCGAGCCGATATTTGCCCGGCTCCGTCAGGAGTTTGCCGGGCACGGAGTATTTCGCGTCGCGGCTGGAGAGGGGCGGGATGCTGCGCTGTTCCATGCGGATGAAAGGCGGATGATTCAGGACCGAAGTCGGCACTCCCGAAGGTCGGATGAAAGGGATCTGGTCGACGTCGAAGTTCACCGGGAGATACATCTCGCGATCGGTTCCCTTGACGTTGGTCGTGAGGAATTTCGTCTGCAGATTCACCAGTTGTCGATCGTCGGCGATCTTGCCGGTGCGGACATCGCGCGAGTGCAGGTCGCACATGTCACCATAGCTATCGGTGTAACCAGTTTCCCAGATCGTTTTCCCGCGCGGATTGATCAGGGCGACGTTGACCCAGATCTCCGGCTGCGCCCCGAGCGAACCCGACGGCATGTTATGACCCGGATTCGTGTTCGTGATCTTATAGTTGAACTTCAGGGTCTTCCCGACCCCGGGCTCGCTCTTGAAGAAAGGTCCGTCCACATGGGAGCCGTTCTCCATTACCTTCTCGCGCAGCTTCCGCTTCTGCTGGAGCATGGCGAGATTTTCGGTGATGATCTGGCGCGCGGTGTAGCGGTCATCGGCGCTCGACCAGACCTCCGGGAATTTGTATTTCGAGTTCTTCGAAAGCTTGTTCTCAAACCCGTCCGTGCCCCAGCCTGCGCGGTAGTCGAACTTCAGCCAGCTCTCGATCGCGAACTGCGCCGCCTTCGGGTTATGCGGGAAGATTCCCGGATGCGCTGTCGGATAACCCGGTCCGTAGAAGTTATGATTAGCATGTTTGCGCCCGGGATTGATCGGGACGCCAGCGACCACTGCGGCGGTTCCGGTGACATAACCCTTGGCTTTGCCCGGGACCCGGCCCATGTGACATTCCTGGCATTGCGTTCCCTGGGAGAGGGAGGGTGAGGAACGAAATTGTTCCCAGACGACCTCGAGCTTGATCCCCGGATGAACCGCGACCTGATGGCAGGAAACGCAGAATTCCGAGGTCGTGATCGGCTTGAATTCGATCCCTTTTTTGTGAATCGCGATGCCCGGGCCGGGTTCGTCGTCGTTCGTTTTGACGTGATAGGTGTCCTTGTTTTTTACGACCTCAGCGACGCCCGCGCCGCTCCGCGAGCCATACATGGGTTGATAGATGTCGCCCTGCGCAATCCGGCGGTCGCCATTCACCTTCGTGTATTCCTCATCCACGCGATGGCAGGTAATGCAGGTCACGCCCTCGCGGGAAACGGCCGCGCGTTTCCAGAGCGGTTCGTCGCGCTTTTCGTTCATGGAAGTGCCAACGCCGCCATGACAACGGAGACAGAAATAACCAACCGTGCCTTGGGAGAGATCGGTCAGTTTCTGCTCAAACTTATGGAAGACCGGCGAGATCGAAGCGTAGGCGTGATTCGAGGAACGCCACTCGTCGTAGATCTGTTGGTGACAAGCCGCGCACTGCGAGGCGCTCGGGAAGTTATTCTTCGCGTAAAGCTCCCGGTGCGGATCGAGTTCGACCGTGGGCGGCTTTTTTGGAAGGGGCGGTAGCTGCTCCGGCGGCCTAGGGGTAGCGCCGGGGAGCGAGCCCGGCTCGACGGTCAGGAGATCGTCGCCGCCAGGGGAAGAAGTCGTGTCCGGGAGCAGGAGCTCATCGGCACTCGGTTTCTCCTCGATCAGAAGGTCGTCCTTATTTTCACCTGCGGGCGTCGGCGTCGTGGTTGGGGCGGGCACGGGCGAGACGTTGGCCGCGTTCAGATCGCCCGGCGGCGGAATGATATTCCCGCCATTGGAGAGGCTAGGGTCCGCGGGCGCGGGGCTCGGCGTGGTTTGTGCGCGCGAGAGACCCGCGCTGAGCAGGAGCAACAGCACGATCGCAAGCGTGTGCGGCAAACGCTCGCGGCAGAAGCGCCGGTTCTGCGGCCCGGTAGAGCAGTTAGTTCGCATCATAGACGCGGATGTTTTACGACTGTTCGGGAGGCGCGATCAAGCAGTTTCCCCGCAAAGTTTCGCCCAACTAAGGTTCACTTCGAAAAAGGCTTGCATGCGGCAGCGATAATAAGGCAAAAAAGCGCAGGACTATTATCTGGAGGAAACTATGCGGCTATTTCTGAAAACTCTCGGTGTCGGTGCACTTCTCGGTCTTGTCGGTTTCACGACGAGCACACTTCAGGCCGCGGCGGATCCGGCCAAGGTGGTCGGGCCCGACACCTGCGGGAACTGCCACAAGATGGAATTCAGCGCCTGGCAGCAGACGCATCATTCCAAGACTTTCGACGACCTCCACCGCCGCCCGACCGCGGCCGCCATCGCCGAGAAGATGGGCGTGAAACGGATCAAGAACGACGGCACCTGCGCGACCTGCCATTACACGCAGAAAGGCAGCGCCGACAGCCAGCCGATCGCGGGAGTTTCCTGCGAGAGCTGCCACGGCGCCGCGGCGGATTGGGTGAAACTGCACAACGTCAAAGGCTCGCTCGCGAAGGCGCAGGCGGCCGGTTTTATCGCCCCCGACGACATCTACGCGCTCGCTTCGAATTGCTTCCAGTGCCACACCATGCCTAACGAGAAGCTGGTCAACACTGGCGGCCACCAGGCCGGCAGTCCGCTAGAACTCGTCTCCTGGTCGCAGGGCGAAGTCCGCCATCATTTCCTGAAGGACACCAAAAACGAAGAAGCCACGCCCGACCGCAAGCGCATGCTTTACGTCGTCGGCAAAGTCGTTGACCTCGAATACAGCCTGCGCGCTCTCGCGAAGGCGACCGAGAAAGCGACCTTCGGCATTTCCATGGCGAAGCGGGTCGCCGCCGCCAAGGCCGACGTGAAAAAGATCGCCACGGCGGTGCCGAAACCGGAACTCCAGGATGTGGTCACGGCGGCGGACGCGGTCGCGCTCAAGCTGAACAACGAAGCCAACGTCATGGCCGCGGTGGATAAAATTTCGGAGGCCGGGAAGAAGATTTCGAGCACCTATAAAGGCGCCGATCTCGCTGCGGTCGATTCGATGATCCCGCCCGCGAGCCAATACAAAGGCCCGGTCTTTCATCCGTAAGCGAGGATTTCCGCCCTACGCTGTAGACGCCTCCCGGGAGGCGCGGGATCGGCCCCGTTCCGCGTTCGAGCCTCCACCGCGCTTCGCAGAGCGAAGCGTCTACAGCAGCGCGGCGAATGCGCGGCGCGTAATCCCAACTGAATCGCCTTAGCCTTGACATCGCGCGTCGGCGGCGGGTACTTCGCCTCTGCCTTGAGACCTTTGCTTCCACGACACTTTCGCTTCGTTCGGCCAGCGCTGCTCCTCGGCGCGATTCTCTTCCTCAGCGTCGGCTGCGGCGACGATGACAAGATCACGGTTTACCGGATTCCGAAGGAGACGCCGGCCGCGGCCAACCCGGCTCCTGGAGCACTAAATGCCGGCGCCGCGCCCGCCCTTCACTGGACCGCGCCGACCGGCTGGGAAGAGCAACCCGCCTCTGGTTTTCGCAAGGGCAGCTTCCTCGTCCGCGGGGCCGAGGGGAAAACGGCGGACGTCTACGTGATCTCCTTCCCGCAGCAGGCCGGCGGCGTGCTCGCGAACGTCAACCGTTGGCGCAATCAACTAAAACTCGCGCCGATCTCGAGCGAAGCCGAAGCCGGCACGCCCATGCCGGTGGCCGGGCATGATATGTTTTTCATCGACCTCGTGAGCATGGAAGCGATCGCGCCAGACGGCGCGAAGTCGCGAATTCTCGGGGGAATCTTCCCGCTCAAGGGCGAGACCTGGTTCTTTAAAATGATGGGACCAGACGCGCTCGTCGCGGAGCAGCGCGACACCTTCAAGCAATTCCTCGGCAGCGTGCATCCCGCCAAAGCGGACGCGCCGGTCGCGGCGAATGAGGCCGGAAACACGAACGCGCCGACGCCCCCACCGATCGCGCCGGCCCAAGGCGCGCCGTTGCAGTACACGCTCCCGGCTGGGTGGCGCGAGAAGCCGCTTTCGACCATGCGCCTGGCCAGTTTCGATGCCGGCGCGCCTAACGAAAAGCCGGCGGATGTTTCCGTCGTCGCGCTCCCGGGCATGTCGGGGGGCGACCTCGCAAACGTCAACCGCTGGCGCGACCAGGTGAAACTTGGGCCGATCGACGAAGCGACGCTGCAAAAAGAGGGCGCGCACGTGACCGCGAATGGACATGATTATCTCGTTTTCGATATCGCGGGTGACCAGCCGATCGGCACGCCGCCGGCGAAGCAGCGCATCCTTGCCGCGATCCTGAACGAGAACGGCGACTCCTGGTTCATCAAGATGACCGGCGATGACGCTACCGTGGCCACGCAGAAGAAGGCCTTCGAAGATTTCCTCCGCAGCCTGAAGATTCCGTGACAGCTATGACGCACGCTTCCGAGCATTTCGAAGAACAAAGGCAGCCGCGGGGTCTCGCGGTCATCCCGAGCGGAGCCCCGCGGAGGCGGGGCGGAGCCGAGGGATCCCGCCGGGTTTCTGAGAAGCTCCGAGGCAAAGTCTTCACGGCAGTTCCACGGGATCCCCCGGCTGCGCTGCGCTCCGCTCGGGATGACGCCGGTGTTTCGCGTTTTCATCTCTTCCACGAACCGCAGCCTAACGAATGAACGCCGTCCCCTTGCCTAACGACTCCAGAAAGCTCCTGCGCGTCTTTGCTTCGCTCCGCCTCACCGTCGTTTGTCTCGGTTTGGGGATGCTCCTGATTTTCTTGGGCACGCTCGCGCAGGTGCACCTCGGGATTCACCACGTGCAGGCACGTTATTTCCAGAGCCTCTTCGTTTTTTGGACACCGCAGGGGAGCAACTGGCACATCCCGATTTTGCCCGGCGGCTATTTGGTCGGCGCGGTCCTGCTCGTGAATCTGATCGCGGCCCACGCCAGCCGTTTCGAGATTTCGCGCAAGAAGATCGGCATTTTCCTGCTTCACCTCGGCGTCATTTTACTTCTCATCGGCCAGCTTCTGACCGGCCTTTTTGCGCGCGAAACCCAGATGCGCCTCGATGAAGGCCAGACGCTCGGGTACGCGGAGGCGCCGCGCGAAGTCGAGCTCGCCGTCATCGACGTGAGCGATCCCTCCTTCGATCAGGTGGTCGCGATTCCCGAGGGCGCGCTCGAGCGCGGCGGCACCATCCAGAACCCGACGCTGCCCTTCACGATCAAGATCAGGCGTTTCCTCCCGAACGCCCGCCTGACCATGCGCGCGCAGGATCCCTCGGCGCCGGCGAGCGAGGCTACGACCGGCTTCGGCGCGAACGTCGTCGCCACGGAAATGCCGCGCACGGTGAAGGACGACGAGCGCGATCTGAGCGCGGTCTTTGTCGAACTCAACGGCGTCCAGGGTTCGTTAGGCACCTGGCTGGTCTCGAATGCGATCGCGGAGCCGCAAAGCCTCACCGTCAACGGCCGCAGCTACGAGCTGATCATGCGGCAGCGGCGTTTCTACAAGCAGTTCGCGCTGACCCTCCTAAACTTCGCGCACGATCGTTATGCCGGGACGGATATTCCGAAAAACTTCTCCAGCCGCGTTCGCCTGGTTGATTTCGAGCACGGCGAAAACCGTGAGGTCCTCATCTCGATGAACGATCCGCTGCGCTATCGCGGCTTCACTTTTTACCAGTCCGGTTTCGACAACAACGACAAGACCACGATCCTGCAGGTGGTGAAAAATCCCGCGATGCTCCTGCCTTATATCGCCTGCGGCCTCGTCGGCCTCGGGCTGCTCGTGCAGTTCTCGATGCATTTGTTCGGGTTCGTGAGAAAGCAAAAGCGATGAAGAAGTCGCGTCCCTGGGTTCTCTGGCTGGTCGTCGCAGCGACGATCGCCTTCATCCTCGCGCCGCTCGGGCAGAAGGACACGCGTGGCGGTTTTGAAATGCAGAAATTCGGCCGGCTCCCCGTGCTCCTGAACGGCCGGATCAAGCCGCTCGACACGGTCGCGCGGAATTCGCTCCTCATTATCCACGGGAAACAAACCGTCGAGTCGAAGGATGGATCGCTCACGCCGATCGATTGGCTGGCCGAGGTCCTGATGAAGCCGGCCGAAGCGAATCGGCGGAAGATTTTCGTCATCCGCAGCCCGGAGACGCTCGCCTCGATCGGCCGGAGCGATCCGACGGAGAAGTATTTTTCTTTCCTCGATCTCACGCCGCATCTTCAGGAGATCGAGCAACAGGCCGACCTCGCGTCGAAGGTGGAGGCGCAACTGCGCTCGCCCTTTCAGCGCGACATTATCAAGCTTTTCGAGCGCCTGACGCTTTATCATCGGCTCGAGAACAGCATCGAAGTGGTGGGCACGAAGGATTTCAAGGCGCAGATCGACGACCTGCTCAAGAACATCCATCCCTCGGCCATACCGATGAACAGCGGGATCAGCACGGAGGCTTTGCAAAGCCTCGGGTTCCTCGCTGAAACCGGTTATTTTTTCCCGATCCCGCCGGTCCCGCCTAACGACGACCCGCTGCAATGGCGAAAAATGGGCGAGAGCCTTTTGCAGTTCCTGACCGCGGGCAACATGCATCCGGCGGTGAACGCGTGGGCGACGCTCGCGACCTCTTTCGCGGCGAACGATCCCGCGACGTTTAACCAGACGGTCGACGGTTACGCGCAGTGGTTGCAGGAGCATTTTCCCGGGCGGGTCCGGAAGACGCACGTCGAGTCGCTCTTTAACCAGCTCGAGCCGTTCTATAGCGCGCTCGTCATTTACGTCCTCATCTTCCTTCTCGCCTGCGCCTCGTGGCTGGTCTGGCCACAACGGCTCGGCCGTTACGCCTTCGTGCTCCTCTGTGTGACTTTCGTCGTGCACTCCGCGGGGCTGATCACGCGTATGTATCTCGAAGGCCGGCCGCCGGTGACGAATCTTTATTCCTCGGCCGTCTTCATCGGCTGGGGCGCGGTCTTGCTCGGGATTTTGCTCGAGCGCTTTTTCCGGAACGGCATCGGGAGCGCGACCGCCGCGAGCATCGGCTTTATTACTTTGTTGATCGCGCATCATCTTTCGATGGACGGCGATACCATGGAAATGATGCGCGCGGTGCTCGACACGAACGGCTGGCTCGCGACCCACGTGGTCATGGTCTCGCTCGGTTACGCCTCGACTTTTCTCGCCGGATTTCTTGCGCTCACCTATATCGTGCGCGGGGCTTTTACTCCCTCACTCGATCGCGAGACCGCAAAATCGCTCAGCCGCATGGTCTACGGGGCCGCTTGTTTTGTGGCGGTCTTTGGTTTCGTCGGGACGATCCTTGGCGGGATCTGGGCCGATCAATCCTGGGGCCGTTTCTGGGGCTGGGACCCGAAGGAAAACGGCGCCGCCCTCATCGTTCTCTGGAATGCGATCATCCTCCACGCGCGCTGGGGCGGGCTCGTTAGGCAACGCGGCCTCATGGTCATGGCCGTCTTCGGCAACGTGGTCACAAGCTGGTCGTGGTTCGGCGTGAACATGCTCGGCATCGGCCTGCATTCCTACGGCTTCATGGATAGCGCGTTTCCGTGGCTGATCGGTTTTGGGATCAGCCAGCTCTGTTTCATGATCGTGGGCGCGCTTCCGCCGCGTTTTTGGCGGAGTCAGCTCGAGCGCGCGCCCGCACCGCAAACCGCGCCTGATTTAGTCCAGGTAAATCGGTAGGCGCGCTGTCGCCCGTCATTCCGAGCTTCGCTCGGGATGACCGAGATCTTAAGGCGCTCCGAAAACCTCTCCCGTCTCTTTTCGCGGTGTTGCCGCGCGCCCCGCCGGGAGAACAAAGGTCTCACCGATTTCGCGCAGGGCGATGCGCTCCGGCTCGTCCGCGAGCGCGGCAACGAAGCGTTCGAGCGGCTCGAGGAACGGTTCGAAGCTGAGCTTGAAAGTCTGGTGGTGCACCGGCAGCAAGTAACGCGCGCCCGCCGCAACGGCCATCGCGACGGCCTGCTCCGGCGTGCAATGCGAACGGATCCATGGTTCGTAGGCGCCGATCCCGAAGATCGCGAGATCGATCGGTCCCTCGCCGCGCAGCTTGGCGAAGCCCTGGCTCATCGCGGTGTCGCCGCTGAAAAGAACGCGCCGGCCGTTGCGCTCGAGGACGTAGCCGTTGTAACCGCGATAATCGTCGGTCCGCATCCGCGCGCCCCAGTGCTTTACCTGAAACGCGCGCACGCGCAGCAGACCGGCCGCGGTCTCTAATTCATAGCTCTCGTCCCAGCCGAGCTCCGTGATTTTTCCAAAACGCATCCGGCGCAGGAGATCGCCGGTCCGGGCAGCGGTCACCACTTCGGTCCGCGCGTCGAAGCGATGAAGTGTGCGGGTGTCGAGATGGTCGAAGTGCGCGTGGGAAAGAAGAACGAGATCGATCGGGGGCAACTCCTCCACCATCAGTGCCGGACTCGTTAGGCGTTTCGGACCGATCGTGAAAAACGGCAGCCGAATCCCGATCCGCGAGAAG
>JBPCRH010000444.1:0-5377 GCA_050997075.1 Chthoniobacterales bacterium | reverse complement strand
TGATCTGCGATGTCTCGTGGAATTTCGCGGTCAAAAAGCGAATCAAGAAATTCAAACCGCGCCCGCCCGATGCCGCCGACGGGACCTGGCGGATGCAGCAACAAGATATCGACCGGGTGCAGGAATTCCGGAAGTGCATCGAGTGCTTCCTCTGCCAGGACGTCTGCCACGTCCTGCGCGACCATCACAAGCACGATCAGTTCATCGGGCCGCGTTACCTCGTTTACACCGCCGCACTCGAGATGCACCCGCTCGACACCGAAGACCGGGTCGAGGAATTGCGCGAGGCGCAGGGGATCGGCTATTGCAACATTACGAAGTGCTGCACGAAAGTTTGCCCGGAAGAGATTCACATTACCGACAATGCGATCATTCCGCTGAAGGAACGGGTGGTGGACGAGTACTACGATCCGTTAGGCTGGGTCTGGCGAAAACTCAGGAGACGTGAATCGAGAATCGTGCATCGAGATTCGGGGGAAGGATGACGAAAGATAACGATTCACGAATCTCGATTCACAATTCACGATAATCATATGCCTGAGCTCAAACCGTTATCCAAAGAAGCCACCCCCGCGGCCCTGGAAAAAGCGCAACACTACCGCCTCCTGAACGAGCCGGCGGAGGCCGAAAGCATCTGCCTCGACGTGCTCCAGACCGATCCCGAAAATCAGCAGGCGCTCATCACCCTCCTGCTCGCCGTGACCGATCGCTTCAGCAAAGGCTACGGAGTGAGCGGCACGCAGGCGAATCAACTCCTCGCGCAGGTGAAAGGCGATTACGAGCGTGCCTATTACGCGGGCATTCTAGCCGAACGCCGGGCCAAGGCGACGCTCGCGCAGGATTTTCCCGGAGCCGGACATTATGCCTACGACGGTCTGCGCGAAGCGATGGCTTGCTTTGCCAAAGCGGAAGCGATCCGTCCGCCCGGGAACGACGACGCCTTGCTCCGCTGGAATACCTGCGTGCGCATGATCGAAAAGAACAAGCTGGTCGCGCGCGAAGAGGACAGAATCGATCCGGTGCTGGAGTGAATCGCCCGTCGACCCCGGCGGCGGTCGATCGCGATTCCGAGGCGGTGCGTTCGATGTTTGGCCGCATCGCCCGGCGCTACGACCTCGCGAATCATCTCCTCAGCGGCGGCTGTGATTTCTGGTGGCGGGCGCGTGCGGCTGAGGTCGTTAGGCGATGGCAGCCGCCTCGGCTTCTCGACCTCGCCACCGGCAGCGGCGATCTCGCGCTCGCGATCCAGCGGAAACTCCCCGCGACCGTCATCACCGCAGCGGATTTCTCACCGGAAATGCTCGCGCGCGCGCGCCAGAAAGGCGTTGCCAACACCGTTGTCGCCGATGCACTAAAACTGCCTTTTGCCGAGCACAGTTTCGAGGCGGTGACCGTGGCCTTTGGCTTGCGCAACATGGCGGACTGGGACGCGGCGCTCGCGGAGATGGCGCGGGTCCTCACGCCCGGAGGCTGCCTCCTCGTGCTCGATTTTTCCCTGCCTCGCGGGCTCGTCGGAAAGGCTTATCGATTCTACCTGCGTCGCTGCCTGCCCTGGGTCGCGGGGTTCGTCACCGGCGAGCGCCAAGCCTATGACTATCTCAGCGCTTCGATCGAGAAATTTCCCGCCGGCGCGGAAATGATCGCCCTCTTGGAACGCAACGGATTCAACTCTGCTTCGGCTGAGCGGCTAACCGGCGGAGTCGCGAGCATGTATCTGGCGCGCAAGCCAGCGGGTTCCTAAGCCGTAACGATGCAGATGGGTTCTGCGCCTCATCTGTAGACGCCTCTCTCTGAGAGGCGCGAGAGGAGCGCCAAATGCACGAAGCGCGCCGATCTCGCGCTTCGCAGAGCGAAGCGTCTACAGCGCGCTGCAACCTCGAACGCTTTTGTGGTTACCGGTAACATGCGAAGCAACTCCGAATTTTCCTGCACGCTAGCAGGCCGCCTTACCCATCGCCGCCCCTCGGTTTTACCTAAGCTAACCTGCCCGACTGCTGGTCTGCGACTTGCTCAAGCAAAGATCCGTCTTCGCGCATTTTATGAGAGTTTCCGTTGTCATTCCTTGCTTCAATGAGCGTGAGACGATCGTGCAGATCGTTCGTGCGGTCCGAGCCGCGCCCGTGCCCGACCTCGAGCTCATCGTCGTCGACGACGCCTCGACCGATGGCACCGCGGAGCTGTTGCGGATCGAACTCGCGACGGTCACCGACAAGATTCTTTTCCATCCCGTAAATCGCGGCAAAGGCGCCGCTCTGCGTACCGGTCTGGCCGCGGCTTCCGGCGACATCATTCTCATCCAGGACGCGGACCTGGAGTACAACCCCGAGGAGTATCCGCAATTGCTCGCGCCGATTCTGGCCGGGAAGGCTGATGCGGTCTTCGGATCGCGTTTCGTCGGCGCCCGTCCACATCGCGTCGTCTATTTCTGGCACATGGTCGGAAACAAGTTACTCACCCTATTCTCGAACATGTGCACGAACCTAAACCTCACGGACATGGAGACGTGCTACAAAGCCTTCAGGTCCTCCCTTCTGCGCGACATGGTACTGCGTGAGAACGGATTTGGCTTCGAGCCGGAGATCACCGCCAAGCTCGCGCGCACACGTTGTCGGATCTACGAGGTCGGTATTTCCTACGATGGCCGCACCTATGAGGAAGGTAAAAAGGTGGGCTGGAAGGATGGCTTCCGCGCGCTCTATGCCATCGTGCGCTATAACTTCTTCCCATCGCCGCCCGCTCGCGCGGCGCAAGATTGGCGGCAACCGCACCTGAGCACGCCGCCACTGCCGGAGACACTTTCTTCCACATGACTCCTGGCACCCGAACGGTGCAATGGATACAGCTCGCCGGGTGGTCGCTCCTTCTTGGGCTCTATCTCGCGGTGAGCGCACCACAGTTATGGTCCTCGCTCCAGTTTGAATGGCACGGCCGCGCCTCAGCATCCTATTCGAGTGACGCCTATCTGGAGACGGTCACGCGCACCCGCAAAGCTTCCGCGCGCATTCTGCAGGCGCTGGATACCGTACCGGCCGACAAGACGATCGTTCTGGTGTTGCCCGACAGCGGAGTGCGCAGCGCCTTTATCGCCCAGAATATGACTTACCTTAGCTGGCCGCGCGAAGTGCACTGGATTTCGGCGGAGAAAGGCGACCTGGAGGACCAAATTTTCGCGCTCGCCCCAGCCACGGTCGGCGCCGTTCTTTTTTGGGACGTAGCTCCTGCTGCAAATTGGCCGGGTGGCCTCCGCCTCGGACCGGGCCAGGTCATTTTCCCTCTCCAACCGGCGACATGAGCGTCGCGGGTTTGAGCGCGGCGTTGCTCCTGCTCTTCTTCGCGGGCTGGGGTATCACCCTGCTGCTCGTAAATAGGTCACGGCCGCTGCACTTGTTCGAATTTTTCGCCCTGGCGTGGTTTTTTGGAGCGGGCACGATCTCTCTCCTTTTGTGGGTTGGCGGGATCTTCGCCTCGGGAATTGCGTTGCAGGCCAGCGTGACCGGCTGCGCGCTAGCGTGCGGTTTTCTCGGGCTTCGCCGAGCCGCGAAGTTCCGTCTCCCGTGGCCCGACACTTTCCTGGAATGGCTCCTCGCCGTCATCCTTCTCATCGAGCTGACGCTGATGCTTCTTTCTTCGTTAGGCCGTCCCCTCGGTTGGGATGGTTCCTTTAACTGGGAGTTGAAAGCGCGCTTCGCCTTTCTCAACCACGGAGTCATGCCGTCGGCTTACTACCACAGCGCCTCTCAGGTTAGCAGTCATCCGGAGTATCCTCTGTTTGTTCCCTACACCCAGCTTTGGCTCGATCTCTGGATGGGAGAAGCGCACCAGTTCTGGGAGAAAATCGTGTTCCCCATTTTCAATCTCGCCGGCACTCTGCTCCTCGCCTTTTTTGATGCACGTCTTTCCGGCCGACGCTGGGTCGGCGGCCTCGTCGCCTGCCAGTTGCTGACGATTCCCTATCTGGCCGGCGGCGTCGGCGGCATGCTCAGTGGCTATCTCGATTTCCCTCTCGCCGCACTTTATCTGGCAGCGATTGGCTACCTGCTCCTCTATCAAAAGACCGGTGACGAAGCTTCGTATCGAATCTACGTCGCCGCGCTCTGCCTCCTGCCCTGGATGAAGCGTGAGGGACTGGTGCTCTGGTTCATCGCCGTCCTCTGCGGCAGCGTTGTCCTTATCCAACAACGCGCCCGGGTAGCGCGCTTCGCTGCTCTTCTTCTCCCTGGCTTACTGATCATCCTTTTGTGGCAGCTCTTCCTGAAGAGCGCCGGGACCGCTCCTTCTCACGACTTCGTGCCCGCCAGCCTGGCAACACTCCGAACGAATCTTTCACATCTTGTCCCGATCGGGCGGGCGGTCTTCGCGGAATTCGGTGAGATCAGCCGCTGGAGTATCTTTTGGTTCCTCGTTCTCGTTGCCCTGGCCACGGAGTTCATCCGACAGCGGAATACCCAATGCTTACTCTTGGGAACGGCGCTGGTGACTCCAATCGCCGTTTACAGCGCCACCTACCTTCTCAGTGCCTGGCCCGATTATTTGAACCACCTCCACGCCTCTCTGCCCCGCCTCCTCTTGCAGGTGACCCCGCTCGGCTGGCTGGCTATTGCGCTCGCGCTCGCCCGACCTAGCGCGGAGACGGAGTTAGTTCCGCCACAGACGGCGCGGGCATTGGCGAACTCGAAACTTCGGCCGGCGTGGCGGCCACCGACGGCGCCGGTGAAGCACTGACAGGCGCCTTCATGAGCGGAAGCTTCAAAGCAGTAAAATCCGGATTGCTGAGGACAAAAGTTCCATCCCGTCCCTCGACCTGGGCGAACCACATGGAGTTATCAGTTCGTCCTCCGATCGTCAGCTTATGCAGGACCTTGGGCTCAGCCGTCGTGACAAAGGTCACCACTAACTGAGCCAGCTCGAAGCCCTGCTCCGGCTTTACCATTCCGACCCAGCGCACGGCCCGCAGAGAAGCGAGGGTATTGAGCAGCGATTGGACATCGGTTTGATCAACGGCGCCGTCGCCCGTGCTCGTTCTCCAAGTCTCCGGACCGGTCCGCTCGAAGGATTCCTCTCGGTCGGTGACCCGGGAAAAGTGCTTAATCTCCGCCGGCTTGAATTTGAAGATCCCCAATTCCTGCCATTGCAAAGGATCGCTCCAGATCTTGCTCAAGAGTTCCAGATTCACGGCCACGACGAAAGGTTCCTCGCCCACTCGAGCGTAGACTTCGTTCCCTTCCGTCTTGCCGAAGGCAAGGGTGAGGAACGGATGTTCCCCCGCGCCGGTCTCAGCCGTATTCTCGGAGGCGAAGGAACTAAAAGTCAGCTGCAAACTCGGATGATCGAGCCCGTATTTCGGTAACTCGGAAGCCGTGTCCGCCACGAATTTTGT
>JBPCRH010000420.1:0-8239 GCA_050997075.1 Chthoniobacterales bacterium | reverse complement strand
GTCTACAACTGCCTAACGAGCTTCGCCCGGCTTACGCTCGCGGACCATTTTCATCAGCCGATCCTTGAGCGCGTCGGACGATTTCGCCGGTTGCAGGCTGAGCGCGAAAGCCTCGTGCAGCCGATAGCATTCAGTGATGAAATCCTCCGCCGGCTGCCCAAAGTGGGCGCGTGCTTCCTCGAATTCCGTCATCTCGCCGTTCTCCAGCGCGCCGATCACATAAAGGCGGGCGCGATTCTGGAATTCTTCAAAGCTCATCTTTCAATTCTTTTAGGCCGTCGTAGATCTTTTTCAGCCCCAATTCGAGGCGCGTTTTGACGGTTCCTAAAGGTGTATTCGTATTTGCGGCGATTTCGCGCTGACTCATGCCGCGAAAAAATGCGAGGTCGATCGCCTGCTGCTGTGCCGGCGGGAGACCGCTGATCACTTTGCGGACGAGAATGCGCGTGTCGGAAAAGTTAATTTCCTCCTCGGTCGAGTTGTGCACCCACGCGTCGGGCTGCTGTTCCGTTTCGTTCTGGAGCCGCTCGCCCGCGCGCATGTAGGCCTGCTTTTTGCGCAGGCCATCGATCGCCCGCCGCCGCGCCAGGGTCACCATCCAGCCCAGCGGTTTGCCTTTTTGCGCGGAGAAATTTTTCGCCTGGTTCCAGAGCTCCATGAAAATCTCCTGGAGCAGGTCGTCGGCCTCGGCCTCGTTGTGCACGACGCGCAGGATGAGCGCCTTGATGATGCCGTTGTAGCGATCGTAAAGCTGCGAGAGCGCTTCGGGATCTTCGTTCTGAATTCCGGCCATCAACTCGAAGTCGGTCGGCTGGCCGGGAGCGAGGGTCGGACTGACCGCGGGCAGGCGTGGGCCTGACTCTTCGTCGGGGTCGTTAGGCAACTTGGGTCGGCGCGGCATCGGAAAAGGAGAGAAGATGTAAAGCGGTCGCCGGAGTGCGTCCAACGGCATTTGACGCGGAGATGGAAAAAAGATTCACGCTTCGGAGCTCCGCACGACATAACTTTCCGGTGAGGTAAAAGTTCGCGTTGTCGCCGGGGGCGTCGACCCCGGCATCCTGCGGGAGGAACGCTCGGCCGGGGTCACGGCCCCCGGCTACAACGGTCTCGCTTGCAACGGTGGGTGCAGGCCGGCTTCGTCGAGCGCGGCGCGCTCCCATTTCCCGTGAATGGAAGCCGCGTCGTAGGTGCTCTCGGCGAAGGCGAGGAGCGCTTCATCCGGCGAGGGCGCGGTGCGCACGGCGTCGTAGGGAAGCGTGAACTCGTGCAGTTGCGCCGAATAATTTGCCGCTTCCGGCGCGACTTTTGCGTCCGCAAAACCCGGCGGTTCCGGATAGGCGTAGGAATAAAAGAGCGGCGTCGGGCTGGCCGCGCTCCCGGGCCAGAAGCCGAGGCTGCTTACCTCCTGCGCATACGCTTCCCGGGCCACGACATCGGGCAAATGCGGGACGCCGCCGGGATGCGGCGGCGCCGGGCGCCCGGAGAAATGCGTGACCGCGAGATCGAAACTGCCCCAGAAAAAATGGACCGGACTGCACTTCCCACAGAAGCGCCCGCGGAACTTCGTGAAGACACGATCGGCCTGCACGAGGACGCGCCAGAACCGGTTCGCCTGTTCCGCATCGTAGCTGTGATGCGTCTCGTCGCGGTCGAAGGGGATGACCTCCGCGAGTTCGTTAGGCACGAGATTGATCTGCACCGGCAGGTTTAGTGCCTCAAGCCCCTCCATGACCGCGCGGTAGAATGTCGCGACCGATTGCGGGCGGAGCGCGATCGCGTGTGCCCGGCCGTCGCTCTTCAGGATGCGCAGGTGGTGATCGATGAAATCGAAGCGCAGCTCAAAGGTGTGCAGCCCGTGCGGAATCGGCGACGTAGTCAGGCCGCGCGCCGTGAGATAGAGCGTGACGTGCCAGGAATGATTGATCCAAGGCGAGAGCTTGAGCCGGATTTTGCCGACGATCTGGGTCCAGAGATGGAGTGTTTCGGCGGTCGCCTGCCAGGCTTCGTAAGGCAAGGCGGGCCAGGCGGCCTCGCGTTCAGCGGGAGAAAGATTCACGTCCGATCATAAACGCCCGGATCAATCTTCGCCACTGTAGACGCCTCGCTCTGCGAGGCGCGGGTGTTCGCCCCGTTGTCGCAACCGACCCCGCGCTTCGCAGAGCGAAGCGTCTACAGTAGCAATCGCGCGTGTGGGTCGCGCTTGGCCTTTACTCCTTCGCGGCTTCGCTCTTTTCCGTGCCGGAAACGAGCGCGAGATACTTGCCGTAGCCTTCCGCTTCCATCTTTTCCTTCGGCACAAAACGAAGCGCGGCGGAGTTCATGCAATAGCGCATACCGGTCGGCGCCGGGCCGTCGTCGAAGACGTGGCCGAGGTGGGCGTCACCTTTTTTCGAGCGCACTTCGGTCCGCGACATGAAGAGCGCGCGATCGGTTTTCTCCACGATGTTGGTGTTGTCGATCGGCTTGGTGAAGCTGGGCCAGCCGGTGCCGCTTTCGAATTTATCCGAGGAAGCAAAGAGCGCCTCGCCGCTGATCAGATCGACGTAAATCCCGGGCTCATGGTTGTTCCAGTAGGCATTGTGAAAGGGCGGCTCGGTCCCGTTCTCACGGGTCACTTTGTATTGCTCGGGGGTGAGTTTTTTATGGAGTTCGGCGTCGGACATATTTTTGAGTTCGTTGGTTTTGCTGGCGCCATCCTGGGCGCTGTTCGCGACATCGTTGGCCGCGACGATCGCGGTGGTTTGCGGCGCGGGGTCTTGTTTGCTCCCGGCCCGGCTGATGTAAAGCGAGGTCGCGCCGACGAGGGCGATAACCGCCGCTCCGACCCAAAGGGCAGAAGCATTCCGCCGGGGCGCGAGCGACTGGCAGTAAAGTGAATCAGGATTTTCGTTCATCCGGAGTGGGAGAAGTTAGGCCCACCCTTATTCCGCAGCAACGCCGACGGACTTGGCCACCCTTATTTCGCAGAAACGCGTGCTGTAGACGTTTCGCTCTGCGAAACGCGGGAGTTGATCTGATTGCAGAACCAGTCCCCGCGCTCCGCAGACGAAGCGTCTACAGCGGTCACTGCCGCGCGCGGCGGTTGACGCCGTCGGATTCGTTAGGCCGTTTCTTCCCGGCCCTCTTCCGGCACCCTGATGTAACCGCGGAAAATGATCAACCCGATCGGCGCGACCGAAGCCGCGAGCGCGAAAATGAGCCACATCATGCCGGAATTTCGCGGCCCGGTCGCGGGACAGAACACCGCCAGAATCCACCCGCTCGTGCCAACCAGAAGTTTGCCGATCAGGAACGGGATGTAGGCGAGTGCGCCGTAAGAAGCTTCCTGCCCCGGCGGCGCGATCGCGGCCGCATATTCATAGACGCGCGGCGAGTAAAACGCCTCGCCCACGGAGAAAACCGCGAGATAGAGCGCGGCCATGACGTAGTAGGGATGCACGCGGCCCTCCAGCCCGAGGTAACTGTGCCCAAGCCATTGGCCAAACCCGCCGTTCGCCAGGGGCTGGAACCACGCCGTCGGCAACGCCATGATGAAGACGCCCGCGGCACAAATCGTTCCGCCGAGTATGACCATCCCATAGGCGGCAAAGCGCTGCGTGAGTGCGCCGATGATCGGGACGAGCAGGATAATCAGGATGGCGTTGATGCTCGCGAGCTTGCCGACCGGCGCGTGCAAACCGAGTTCGCGATCCCCAAATTTCGGAAAGACGTAATCCATCTGGAGGAAAATCGCTTTCAGGAATCCGATGAGAAGAAAGAAGGCGAGCAGCCGGAAAAAAGTCGACTGCCCAAGGAGCCGGCCGAAGAGCCTTCCGGTGTCGACCGCGCTCTGGCGCACCGTCCCGAAGAGACGCTGCAAAAACGGCGCGCCCGATTCGTCCGGAGCGGGTCCCTCATTTTCGCCGCGGCGGAGGAAGTAAATCGCCGGGAAGAGCAAAACCTCAAAGGCGAGGCTGACCATGAAGAGCTGTTGATGGGTCGTCGGCGCGAAGCCAAGAATCGTGAAGTGGAAATCCCACTTCCGCACGAAATCAAAAATCCAGCCGGCCGCGACGTAGCCGACATTCATCACCATGTAGATGATGGAAAAGGAGATCGAACGCTGCTGCGTCGTGGAATAGCGGCGCGTCGCGGCGAGCAACACCGGCGTGCCGAGCGCTTCGCCGACCGCCAGCGGGAGCACGCCGCAGAGCAAAGCGAGCCACGGCGCCGTGCTCACGATCATGACCGAGCGCGCGAACGTGCAGATGGCCACGCCGAGAAAAAAAGTCCGGCGCAACCCGATCGCGTCGGTTAGCGAACCGGCGAGCAAAGTAAAGACCGTCATCGCCGGCGCCCAGACCCAGCCGACGAGCGCGCCCGCCGCTTGATCGTTGAAACCGAGATCCTTCGAGAGCCAGAGGATCATGGTCTTATTCGTGACCGAATAAGCGGTGTAGATGAGGAACTTGAGCAGGAACGTGAGCCAGAGCTCGCGTTGCGCGCCGCGCAGGACGGTGAACTTGGCGAAGAATCCCGCGAGCCCCGTCTGCACCGGGAGCGGACTACCCGCGGCCGCTGCCATCCTTTCTGTGGTCCGCTTTTTCAACGGGAGAGAATTAGCGGGATTCTCCGGAATGGAAAGGGCTGCCGCGCAGTTAATCCACGCGCCGCGTCTCACAGTCATCCCGAGCGGAGTAGAGCGCAGCGGAACGCAGTCGAGGGATCCCGTCGAGTTTCCTTAAAGCCCCGTTTCCAGCCCGTTCCGCCCCGGAGCTTCCAAGAAGTCCGACGGGATCCTTCGACTCCGTTGCGCTTCGCTCAGGATGACACCTTGGTTCTCCGCCCCGAGGATTCGACAAGCGCCGCGCATTGCCGCAAAATCGTCCCCGATGCCGCGCCTGCCTTTCATCACTTTCGAAGGCTCCGAAGGCTGCGGGAAGTCGACCCAGGTCGGTCTCCTCGCCGCGCGACTCACCGCTGCGCAGGTTCCTTTCCTTCTCACCCGCGAGCCCGGCGGCACGCCGATCGGCGAGAAAATTCGCGATCTCCTCCAGTTCGATCCGGTAAGCGCGGCGATGACGCCGGAGACCGAGCTGCTCCTTTTCGAAGCGAGCCGGAGCCAGCTCGTGCGCGAGAAAATCATCCCCGCGCTCGACCAGGGAAAAGTGGTCATCTCCGATCGTTTCGCGGATTCCACGACCGTTTATCAAGGCGTCGCGCGCCGGCTCGATGCCGAGATGGTCGGGCACCTCAACGCCGTGGCGGTCGGCCGGACCTGGCCCGATCTCACTTTCGTCCTCGACGTCGATGTCGGGACCGTGTGCGCGCGGATGATGCGACGGGTGCGACCGGCGGGCGCGCCCGACCAGATGGAACAGGGGCCGCTAAAATTTTACGCGGATGTCTGCGCTGCCTCCCGCGAATTGGCGGCGCGCGATCCGCGGCGCATCCAGTTGGTCGATGGCGACCAAAGCGTCGAGACGATCGAGCAGGAAATCTGGGAAACGATCTGCGCTCGCTGCCCCTATCTCGCGCGGCTCGTGACCTCTTCGACGTCGCGGTCTTCCGCTTAACGATGGCCTTTTCGTCGGAAATCGCGCTCGATTATCTGCGCAGCGCGCAGGAGCGCGACCGGCTCGCGCACGCCTACCTCATTACCGGTGCGGCGGGGAGCGGGAAGCGCGCGCTCGCCGCGCGAATCGCGCAACTCGTCAGCGGCGTCGTGCCCGAGACGGTCTTCGCGGGCGGCGCGGCGAATGTCCATCTCGCGGCACCGGAATCCAAATCGCGCCGCATCGTCGTCCACCAGATCCGCCAGCTTGAGCATGCCTTGCAAATGCAGGCGGGAGGCCACGGCCGCAAAGTCGCAATCATTTCCGAGGCCGACCGGATGCAGCCGCAGGCGGCGAACGCTTTTCTGAAAACGCTCGAAGAGCCGCCGAACAATTCGCTTCTCCTCCTGCTCAGCGCGATCCCCGAGGTCCTGCCGGATACAATCGTTTCGCGTTGTCTCCTGCTCGCGCTGGCTGCGCCGCCGGGCGTCGCGCTCACCGACGAAGAGGAACAACTGCTCGCGCTGCTCGCGCGCGCGGCGGAAAAAAACGCCGGCGGCGTGCATGAAGCTTATGCGCTCGCGCAAGGATTCGAGCGCCTCCTCGCGCGCCTGCGCGCCGGCATCGTAGAGGAAAACGCAGAGAACCTAAAAAGCGAAACCGCGCGCTACAAAAACACCACCGACGGCGGTTGGCTG
The DNA here is from genome assembly GCA_050997075.1 of Chthoniobacterales bacterium. Taxonomy (GTDB): domain Bacteria; phylum Verrucomicrobiota; class Verrucomicrobiia; order Chthoniobacterales; family UBA10450; genus Palsa-1392. Next base: position 2,007 of record JBPCRH010000420.1, on the reverse strand, counting down.
GAGACGCGCGAGGATCATTACAAGGCGCTGACCGAAAGTCTTTACCTGCAACGGCGCGCGCAGTTGCTCGAACTGCTTTTTCTCTGGTGGGGCGACGTTCTCCGGGTGAGCACCGGCGTCCCCGGCCGCGAACTGCCTGCAGCCGAAGCGACCACTGCGAAAGTGGCGGCGCGCCTCACGACTCCGGAAATTCTCCAGCGACTTCGCCGGCTCGAGGAATTGCGCGACCATCTCGGCCGCTCGATCCACGAAGGACTCGCGCTCGAAGTGGCGTTCCTAAACGTCTTTCGGTTTGAGCGGCGCGCGGCGGTATTTGGACAGGATTAACAGGATTGTGCAGGATTTAGGGAATCTAGTGCACGGACTTTTCCCCTCAATCCTGTTCATCCTGTTAATCCTGTCTAATTCCTCTTCCCCCCGTCTTTCGCCACTCGAGCGTGGCCATTAAACCGCCGCAGCGCTTCGCGCCAAAACGCTCCGGCACCGGCGTCGTGACAACGCGGAAACGGTAGCTGTTGCCGAAGAGATTCGCCTGCTGCCAGGCGCGCGCGGCTAACCAAAGGAAGGCGAGACCGCCGAGGCCGCCCACGCCGAGGCCCGCAAGCAGCCATGCCCGGCCCGGCCGCCACGATTTAGTCTCCGGTGCCGCCCCCGCCATCTGCGCGCGAAGATCGTGCAATTCCTTCATGACCGCACCCGTCCCTTCTCCCGCCGCGATCGAATCGTCGCCCCGTTCCAGTCCGCGCTTCGCGCCCTCCAAGAAGATCGCGGTCAAGGCATCGGGCTGCGCGCGAAGTGAAAGCTGCGGCGAAGAAACTACGCGCGCTTCACGCGCGCGCGGCGCGAAGGTGATGACCACGCCGAGGCCGCTTTGATTCCAAGCCTGGTTCAAGTCCTGCGACGTCTCCTCGATCGGCCGCGGTGTCTTCGTGAAGAGTGCGAGATAAACGGTAATGCCCTGGGTGGTTTTGAATTTCTTGAGCGCGCTGCTCAGCTTCTCGGTCGCGTCCTTGGAGAGAAGAAAGTCCGGATCGTAAAGATAGTGAGCGGGCCTCGGAGGCAGGTCCTGCGCGAGCACGCGGCCGAGTAGGAGTGCGCCCGCGCCCAGCCTAACGAGTAAAGGAGTTCGGTTCACGACCCGGGCTCCGGGCGCTGGCTGGCGACGCGCAAACGCTTGGTCATTTCGGCAATGCAGCGCTCGATCCCACCCGCCCAGTCGCGGGCGGCCCACGCTTCCCGGCCCGCCCCGAGGGCCGCGCTTAAATCTTCTTCCCCGACGTAATTTTCGAGGCCGTAGCCCGCGGTCAAAGCCGCCCCGCCAGCGGTGTCGAGAACGAGCAGGAGATCGAAATTGTTCTCGCCGATGGCGGCGGCGTTGTTCGAACGCGCGCGGTTCGACAACCAAAAGGCATACTCGTTAGGCGTGGTGCCGGCCGGCATTTCCATCAGGTAAATGGAGAAGATCGATTGCGGGAACTTTTTCCCAAAAAGCTCGAGGAGCTCGTTCACCCGGCGGTGTCTGTTCTGCGGCAGCTCCTCGCCGAAGTCCGCGAACAGCCCGCGGTGCCGCGGCGCCACGCCGAAACGGAGGTCGAGCTTGTGCAAGGTGAGCCGGCAATGCGGGCAGCGCGCCGCGGGCTCTTCGAGCGCGCGACGACAGGAAGGGCATTTCACCTTGAGTGGCACTGGCATGGACCGCTATATACCCGGCACCCCCAATCTTTTACAACTTCATGATCGCGCGACGCACCTTGCAGGTCGGTCTCATCGGCCACGGTTTTATGGGCCGCGCGCACGCCAACGCCTGGCGGCAGGCGCCGCGCTTCTTCCCGCTCCCCGCGGATGTGCGTCTGCACACCATCTGCGGCCGGGACCAGCGCGCGACGGCGAACGCCGCAGCAGCGCTCGGTTTTGCGGAGAGCGCGACCGACTGGCGCGCGGTCGTGGACGATCCCGCGATCGACGTCATCAACATCTGCACGCCGAACGACTCGCACGCGCAGATCG
>JBPCRH010000414.1:0-4613 GCA_050997075.1 Chthoniobacterales bacterium | reverse complement strand
ATGAGCTTGCGCACCTCCGCGTGGCTTTTGCCACAGAAGGAGCACATCGTGAGGTTCGAAGCGCGTGCCATAATTTCGGCTGGCTATTGAGCAGGTCCTATTCCTCGACCTTTTGCGGAAGTGCCGCCTCGGCGACTGCGGTCGCGCGATCGTTGAGGGCCTTATCCCCACTGCCGCCGTCGAGGAGTTTCACTTCTTTGCGCGATTTGATGACTTCATCGACGAGGCCGTAGTCCTTCGCCTCGGCCGCATTCATGTAATAATCGCGATCCGAATCGTGGAGCACCTTCTCCTCGGGCTTGCCGGTGTGCTGCGAGAGAATGCGGATCAGGCGCTTCTTCAGCTTGAACATGTATTCGACCGTCCGCTCGACGTCGCTCGCCTGGCCCTGGGCGCCGCCCGAGACCTGGTGAATCATGATGTCGGAATTCGGAAGCGCGAAGCGTTTGCCCTTCGTCCCCGCGGCGAGAAGGACGGCGCCCATGCTCGCGGCCATCCCGAGGCAGTAAGTGGTCACGTCGCAAGTCAGGAACTGCATCGTGTCGTAAATCGCCAGGCCCGCGGTAACGGAGCCGCCGGGCGAATTGATATACAGATTGATGTCCTTTTTCCCGTCTTCCATTTGCAGGAAAAGAAGCTGCGCGATGATCAAGTTAGCGACGTGATCATCGATTGGTGTGCCCAGGAAAACGATCCGGTCCTTGAGCAACCGCGAATAGATGTCGTAACTGCGTTCGCCGCGGCCGGTCTGTTCGACCACCATCGGAATCAGGATACCTTGCGAGAGATTTTCGTTGCGGAGATTAGTCATTTTCATTCGGAAATTGGTGCGGCCGGAGCCTCTGCGGGGGAACCATCGACGGTAGCATTCGACCCTAGGAACGCAATCGTCTTGGAGAGCAGAACCTGCTCAATCAGACCGTGCATCTGGTCATTTTGTTCGATCTCCTGACGCATTTTCTCCGGGGTCGTGTTTGCGTGCATCGCCTGGTGGCGGATGCGCTCGTCGAGATCCTGGCGGGTCACCTTGATCTCTTCCTTCTCCGCGATGCGGTGGAGGATGAAATTCGTTTTCAGCCGGTGCCCGGCGAGTCCGCCGGCCGCTTCAATCAGCTCTTTTTCTTTCCCTTTGAGCATCTCATCCGGCACCCCGCGCTCGCGATTGCGCTGGACCAGTTCCTGGAGCGCGCCGCGGGTTTCCTGCTTCAATAATTCCGGCGGAAGCTCGAATTGGGTGAGGTCGTTGAGGAACCTGACGATCTGCGATTCGCGCGCGTTCTCGACCTGGTGCTCCTTGTCGTGCTCGATCTGGTGCTCCAACGAATGGCGCAATTCGCCGAGGTTTTTGTCCGGCATCCACTTCGCCGCGAAGGCGTCATCGAGCGGCGGGAGCACCCGCTGTTTGATCTCGAGCAGCGTGACCGCGTATTCGGCGGTTTTACCCGCCACCTCCGTGACCGGGAAATCCGCTGGGAACGTCACCGGAATCGTGCGCGCTTCTTTCCGCTTTTGCCCGATCATCCCTTCGACAAAACCGGGAAGAAAATTATCCGGCGCGACCCGCAGCCAGAACTTTTTGCCACCCTGCAAATTCTTGCTCGCCGAGGGGGCGACTTCGCTGATCGGCTTGCCGTCGATCGACCCCTCGAAATCAATCACCGCGAAATCTTCCAGCGCAACCCCGCGCTCTTCCGGGAGATCGACGAAGTCGGCCGACTGCTCGCGCAGTCGCTCGACCGCGGCGTCCACTTCCGCTTCGGTCACTTCGAGACTCGGGAGTTGCAGCGGGATGCCCTTGTATTCCGGCAGCTCAAATTCCGGCGCGGTCACCACCGTCGCGCGGAAACGCATCGAGCGATCGTCGCCAAATTCCACGTCTTCGAGATTGGTCAGGCTGACCACACGCAACTGCGTCTCCGCGAGCGCGGCGTGATAGCTTGTCGAGACGAGTTTTTTCGTCAGCTCATCCTGGATATCCTTCCGGAACTTCGACTCGATGATGCGCTTCGGCGCTTTCCCCGGCCGATAACCCGGGATCTTCGCCTGCCGGGCAAAACTGCTCGCGATCGCGTCCCATTCCTGCGTCACTTCTTCGGGCGGGAGCTCGATCTTCAGAGTGGCGACGCAATGCGGTTGGGTTTCGACTTCTACCTTCATGGAGCGCCCACGTTACGGGAGTGCGGAATTGAGCGCAAACCGCCGGAGCGCCGAACGCCCCAACTGCGTTGTCATCCCGAGCGCAGCGCAGCGGAGCCGAGGGATCCCGTGGAGCTTCCTAAAAGACGTGGAAGACTCATCTGCTCACGACCGTGCTCCAGGAGACGCCCCGCGCGAAATCTTCACCGCAGCTCCACGGGATCCCTCGACTCCGCTGCGCTGCGCTCGGGATGACTGCGACGATCACACCACTCGCGCACCGGCGACGTAGACCGAATGCACCAGCTGGAGCCCAAACCAATAGGCGAGTTCGCGATAATCCGCGCAGTCGCAAAGGATGAAATCGCCGCGCTTCCCCGGCTCGAAGGAACCGATTTTAGTGCCTCGGCCCAGGCTGTGCGCGGCGTTGATCGTCGCCGCCGCGATCGCTTCGGCGGGTGTCATCTTCATCTGCGTCGTGGCCAGGGAGAGCACCATCGGGATCGAGGGCGTCGGCGAAGAACCGGGATTGAAATCGGTCGCGAGCACGACCGCGAGACCGGCGTCGATCATCGCGCGCGCGTCCGGGTATTTCGTCTTGCCCAGCGCGTAAACCGAAGCCGGCAGCAGCACCGGCTGCACCTGCGCCTTCTTCATCGCCGCGATGCCGGCCGCATCGGTTTGCTCGAGATGATCCGCCGTGACCGCGCCGAGCTCCGCCGCGAGCGCGGCCCCGCCGGAATTGGTTAACTGATCGGCATGCATCCGCAGCTTCAGGCCGGCGGCTTTTGCAGCACTAAAAACCCGGCGGGTCGCGGCCTCATCGAAGTAGCCGCGCTCGCAAAAGATGTCGCACCACTCCACGGGATTTTGCCGCGTGACTTCCGGGAGCATCTCATTCACCACGCAGTCGAGATACTCGTTAGGCCGATCGGCCAACTCCTCCGGAAAGGCATGCGCGCCGAGAAACGTGGGCACGAATTCGATCGGCGTCGTCTCGTTCAGCTGCCGAATCACCCGCAGGATCTTGAGTTCCTCCGCGAGCGAAAGTCCATAGCCGGACTTGGCCTCCATCGTCGTCGTGCCGCAGCGCAGAAACCACTCCGCCCGCTGCTCCGCGAGCGCGAGCAGCTCCGTTTCACTGGCCGCGCGCGTTTTCCGTACAGTCGAGCGAATCCCGCCGCCGCGCGCCGCAATTTCCTCATAGGTCGCGCCACTCGCGCGCAGCTCAAATTCGTCCACCCGGTTCCCGCCGAAAACCGGGTGCGCATGCGCATCGACAAATCCCGGAAGCACCGCCCGGCCACGCGCGTCGACCACCTCGACGTCGTTAGGCAAAGCGCGCTCAATCTCATCGGAGCGGCCCACTTTCTCGATCACGCCCTCGCGCACCAGCATCCCGCCATCAGCGATGAGCGCGAGTTCGCGCAGAGCTCCGCCCACCCGCGGCATCGGCGGCCCCGAGAGCGTGACCAATTGCGCCGCGTGCAGGACCGCGATCGAGCCGGGCGTCTTCCTCACCCGATTTTGCTCTCGACGATTTCGCTGATCTTCTCGAAGGCTGCCTCGTTGTCGTCGCTGATCTCGTGCACCCGTTTGCCTAACGAGGCCTTAGCCTCTTCGTCTTTCAGGCCGGACAAGTTGATGAGCACATTCAGACCCGCGCCTTCGATGCACCCGCGAGTCGCGATCAAGCCCACGCCGACATCGGAGATCGAGGCCGGATTCCCCTGCTCCGCCATCGCCTGGAGGAGCGGATAACTTTTCAGCGCCGTCTCCATCACCTGCAGCGGAATCTCCGCGGCATATTTATTCGCGGTCTGAATCGCCGCCGAGCGTGCGGCCTTTTCCTCCGCGGAATCCTTCGGTAATCCAAAAGCGGCCATGACCCTGTTGAAAGCTGCGGTGTCTTCATCGACCAACCGCAGCAGCTCGTCCTTTAGTCCCTGCGCCTCGACGGCTTTGCTGCTGAAATATTCCAACCGATCGTCCCAGCCCCGCTTGCCCGCGGAAAGATTCGCGACCATTCCGCCTAACGACGCGCCAAGCGCGCCGAGCAGCGCCGCGACCGAGCCGCCCCCGGGCGCGGGCGAATCGCTCAGCGTCTCGTTGCAGAACTGCCGCAGGTTCATCTGCGCCAGCGACTTCTTTGTTTCCGTGGCGATCTTCAGCTCAATCACCTTTTCGTTAGGCACGAACGGCTTCACTTCGCTCAAGCCCATCGAGCGAATCGCGAGATCGATTAGTTCCTCCTCCGACGCACCTTCCGACCAACCCTGACGCCGAAGAAAATAGCGGCCCGCGTCGGTCAGGCATTTCTTCGGCAACATCCCGACGACCTCGGAACCGGTCACGCGCAATCCGCGTTTCGCCGCAGATTCCTCGCAGGCCGCGAAAGCCGCATGCAGCGGGGTCTCGTCGATGTTGGTCAAGTTCATCGACACCTGCGCCATCCCGTATTCCTCCACGAACCAGCC
>JBPCRH010000406.1:0-3279 GCA_050997075.1 Chthoniobacterales bacterium | reverse complement strand
GATGAGAACGGTGTAGATCTCGTCGAGGTAAAAGCGATCGCGGAAGAGCGCGATCGTGAGCGGCTCGCGATCCTTTTTCCGGTAAAGCAAAGCCGCGCTGAGAACGCCGACGACCAGCGCGCTCAGCGCCATGACCGGCACGATCACGCCCGGCGCGTTTTCGTTAGGCAGAACCAGGAAACGCCGCGCGAAAAAGGCGAACCCGCCGAACGCCGCCGGGATGCTGAGGATGAGCAGCGGCACCACCATGATCGTGGGCGATTCGCCGCTGCGCGCGGCGTGATCGCTCCGCGGGCGGCCAAAGAAAACGACCACGACGAGCCGGGTCATATAGAACGCGGTGAGCAAGGCAGTAAAAACGCCGAGCACAAAAATCGGCGTGTTCCGCTCGTAGGCGAGCACGAGGATCGCGTCTTTGCTGAAGAACCCGCTCGACCCGGGGAAGCCAATGAGCGCGAGCGTGCCAATGAGAAAAGTCAGGCAGGTGAGCGGCATTCGTTTCCACTGCTCGCCCATTTTCCAGATGTCCTGCTCGTGATGGAGCATGTAGATGAGCGAGCCGGAGCCGAGGAAGAGGAGCGCCTTGAACGCCGCGTGCGTGAAGAGGTGAAACATCGCCGCTTCGCCCGAAGCAAGCCCGACGGCCATCACCATGTAGCCGAGCTGCGAAAGCGTGGAGTAGGCGAGGATGCGTTTGATGTCGTTTTGCTGCGTCGCCATGAGCGCGGCGAGCACGGCTGTGATCGTGCCGATCCAGGCGACGACCGTGAGCGCGTTCGGCGAGGCATCGATAAGGAAACCGACGCGCACGAGCATGTAAACACCGGCCGCGACCATCGTCGCCGCATGGATCAACGCGGAGACCGGCGTCGGGCCTTCCATCGCGTCCGGGAGCCAGACGTGGAGCGGGAATTGCGCCGACTTGCCGACCGCGCCGCAGAAGATGAGCAACGCCGCCGCCGTCAGGTAGCCGGTGTGTCCCACAAACCCCGCCATCCAGTACGCCGCATCGACAAAGACAAACGAGCCGGTCGCGGTCCAGACCATGAGAATCCCGAGCATGAAACCGAAATCGCCGATGCGATTGGTGATGAAGGCTTTCTTCGCCGCGTCCGCCGCGGAAGCCCGGTCATACCAGTGCCCGATGAGCAGATATGAGCTGACCCCGACCAGTTCCCAGAAGATGAACATCATCACGAAATTATTCGCGAGGACGATCCCGAGCATGGCGAACATGAAGAGCGAGAGCGAAGCGAAGTAGCGCGACTTTCCCTCGTCGGCGCGCATGTAGCCTAACGAGTAAAGGTGGATGAGCGAACCCACGCCCGTGACCATGAAGAGCATCGAGCGGCTAAGCGGATCGAGGGTAAGCCCGAGCGGGACGCGGAAGCTCGCGCCGAGATCGATCCAGGGCAGCGTCGGCGCGATCGCGATCTGCTGCCGGAAGATGAAACAGGCGCAGGCGAGACTACCGAGCACCGTGGCCACGGAGATGAAAGCGCTGAGCGTTTTCATCTGCCGGGTTGCGGCCATGATGACGAGCGCCGAAAACAGCGGCAGGAGAAGTGCAATCCAGGGTAGCATAATCAGCGTGTCATCCTGAGCGCAGCGCAGCGGAGCCGAAGGATCCCGTAGCGCTTCTGGGAAGCCCGCTCGGCAGCTTTGAAGAAGCTCGACGGGATCCCTCGACTGCGTCCCGCATCCGCGGGACTCCGCTCGGGATGACAATGTTGGCGACCGTTCATCAAAACTTCAGGGTGTTGATGTCCTCGACGTGAATCGTGCGGCGCGCGCGGTAGAGCGCGACGATCACGGCGAGCCCGACCGCGACCTCCGCGGCCGCGACGGTGATGATGAAAAAGACGAAGACCTGCGCGTGGTAATTCGGTTCGCCTAACGAGTCCACGCGGAAGCGCGAAAAGGCGACGAGCGAAAGATTGGCCGCGTTCAACATCAGCTCGAGCGACATGAAGATGATGATGAGGTTGCGGCGCAGGAGCACGCCGGCAAAGCCGAGGGTGAAGAGCAAGCCGCTTACGAGCAGATAATCGCCCAGCGTCACCATCTCGTTAGCGCAGCTCCTTTTTGCTCAGCACGATCACGCCGATCGTCGCCACGAGGACGAGCACGGCGATGATCTGGAAGGGCAGGTTGTAGTTCCCAAAAAGGAGGAGGCCGACACTGCGGACGTCGTCGGGGTGAGACACCGGGAGCGCCGGAAACGGCTGCTTCGCCTGACGAAGCTGGCCGATCACGAGATAAAGCTGGCCAAAGAAAACGACCGCCACGGCCGCGCCGCCGGCAAAGGCGACGAGATTTGTTTTGCGCCGTTCTTCCGCCCGCAAATCAAGGAGCATGATGATGAAAAGGAAGAGCACCATGACCGCGCCGGCATAAACGAGCACCTGGATGATGCCGATGAAAAACGCATCGAGAGTCATGAAAAGCGCGGCCAGCCCGAGGAAGGAAACGACGAGGCGGAGCGCGCTCGCAACCGGGTTGCGGTTGATGACTACGCCCGCGCCGAAGAACAGCATCATCGCGGAGAAAAACCAGAAGAAGAAGGGCGACATGGCTAGTGGAAATGACGAAACCCGAAACCCGAAGGTCGAAACAATGACGACGCCCGAATGACGAAACCGCTCGGTACGCCCTTTTGGGTTTCGTCATTCGTCATTGTTTCGGGTTTCGGATTTCGAGCTTCGTCCTTCCTTCTCATTTCTTCTCGTTCCATTTCAAAACGAGCCCGTGAAGGGTCCCACCGATCTCGATCAGCTTCTCCTTGTCGTGCACCATGTCTTCCCGGGTGTAGCCGGTGATGGCGTAATCTTTGCGCAGGAAAATCGCCTGCTCCGGGCAGACCTCTTCGCACATGCCGCAGTAGATGCAGCGGATCATGTCGATATCGAATTCCTCGGGGTATTTTTCTACTTTCGAGAAACGCTCGCCTAACGGAATCTCGCCCGGCACGATCTTGATCGCGCGCGGCGGGCAGATGAATTCGCAGAGCTGACAGGCGACGCAGCGGACGCGGTCCTTCTCGTCTTTCACCAAGGCGGGAGCGCCGCGATAGTGATCGGGCAGGTGACTGTCCCACTTCTCTTCCGGGTATTGCATCGTCACCTTCGTCTTGCCGGTGAGCATGTTCTTGAGGTGGCGAAGGGTGATCACCATGCCGCTGAAGATCGCGGGAAGGTAAAGCTTCTCGGACCAGCTCAGATCAGGACGGCGGACGGTTAGTGACATGAGTTGTTAAATGACGAAATCCGAAATCCGAAA
>JBPCRH010000327.1:0-5948 GCA_050997075.1 Chthoniobacterales bacterium | reverse complement strand
CTCATCGCTTATTACCGCGCGCAGAAACTTTTCGAGCAGGGGATTCTGAACCACGAAAACGCCAACCGCGGCGTGCTCATCAAGACTTTTGTCACCACCGACCTGCAAAAAGCGATCGCGAAAAAGTTCGGCCTGCGGCTGGTCGAGACCCTGACTGGTTTCAAATACATCGGAGCGAAGCTGCTGAAATATGAGCGCGCTCTCCCGGCGGATGTGGCGGCCGATTATCGCAGCCTGCCGGAGAAAGAAACGCGCCGGCTCCGGCTCAAGCATTCGTCGTATTACATCTTCGGCGGCGAGGAAAGTTATGGTTACAGCGGCGCGGATTTCGTCCGCGACAAGGACGCGAACGGAGCGGCGGTCATGTTCTGCGAAGTGGCGGCTTACGCGAAGTCGCGCGGGCTGACGATCGACGGTTTTCTCGATCAGATTTACGCCGAACTCGGTTTTTACCTGGAGAAAAGCGGCGCGCTCACCTTCGATGGCGCGGAAGGCGCCGCGAAAATCCAGCGCCTCCTTGCCAGCTACACCACCGATCCGCCTAACGAGATGCTCGGGAGCGCGGTCACGTCGGTGAAAGACTTCGCGCGCGAGACCTATCGCGACGTCGAGGGCGACGAAATTCCGAAAGAGAAGATGCTCATTTTCGAGCTGGCCAATCACACCCGGATCGCGGTTCGAGCTTCGGGAACGGAGCCTAAGATCAAGTACTACCTCTTCGCGCAGCGGCGGCCGGAACACGGCCCCTTCGCGCCTAACGAACTCGCGGAGATCAAGGCGGAGCTGGCGCAGCGACTGGAAGCACTCTGGAGCTGGCTGCAAACGGACGCGCAACGGCGTGCCGAATGAAGAAGGGAGAAGCAGGAAAGCAGGAAAAAGAGGGGCGCTTGTTTCTGGACGGCAAAATTCTTCTTCCTGTTTTCCTGATTCATCCGATTCCGAGACTCGACAGCGCGCGGCGCCTAGCCACAGTGGGAACGTGAGCGATATTTCTCTGAACGGCGGTGAGATCAGCCTCCTGAAAACTCTCGGCATCAGCGGCGGCACGGTCGCGGGCCGGCTGCTCGTGGAACGCCTGGAGGAAATGGAAGGCGCCGAGTTCCTCGATACCCTCGGCGGGCTCATGACGACCGGTTATGTCGTGTGCAACAAGGTCAACGTTCGCACGATGGAAGCGGTCGAGTCCGCCACCTTTCGAGTCAATCCCGCGTTTGCCCGCGACCTAAAGGACGCGGTTTATCCCTCGCGCAAACCCGTCAAAACCGGCCGGCGACAGCGGCGCGCTTGAACCGGCTCCTTAAACTCTGGCCCTGGCTCGCCGCCGCGCTCACGGGCGCGCTCGCGACGCTTGTGCTCCCGCCCTTCGACCAGGCGTGGGCCTGCTGGCTCGCGCTCACGCCGTTGCTCGCGGCGATCTGGTTTTCGGGTGACGGCGTGCGCCGCCGCGGTCTGCGGGCACTGCTCCTCGGTTACGTCGCGGGGCTGGTCTTTTTCTGGAGCGCGTTCTTCTGGCTGCGCACGGTCACGGTGCCGGGAACTGTCCTCGTCGGCTTTTACATGGCGGTCTATTTCGCGGTCTTCGGCTGGATCGCCGGACTCGTTAGGCCAATCCCGCCCGCGCCCGAGCCGGAGCGCGGACCGCACGCCTGGCCGCCACCGCAGCCGGGCGATTCGTCGCCGTGGCTCAGCTCACTCCGCAATCTCGGGCTCGCTTTCATTCTCGCCGCCGCCTGGACCGCGCTCGAGTGGGTGCGCAGCTGGCTCTTTTCCGGCTGGGGCTGGAACGGCCTCGGCGTCGGATTGCACCGGATTCTCCCGCTCATCCAGATTGCGGAATACACCGGGGTCGCGGGTCTCTCCTTCGTCGTCGTCTTCGGCAATGTGATCGCGCTCGCGACCGTGCGCCGTTTCATCGCCGAGACGAAAGTGCAAAAGCGCCGGCCGCACTACGATTTCACCCTGACGATGGCGGTCATCGTGGGACTTTGCGCCTTCGGCATTCGCAAGCTCCAGGACCGTCCGGCGACGAAGCCGCTGCGAGTCGCGGCGGTGCAGGCGAACGTCCCGCGCGAGGAAAAATTTTCGCAAGAGTTCCAGGGCAAAACTTTTTATCAGTTTGCGCACCTGACCCGACTTGCGCTCGCGACGAAGCCGCCGCCCGACCTGATCCTTTGGCCGGAGAGTTCGATGCCCGCCCCGGTCTTGCAGGATGCGAGCAATTTTCGCTTCGTCATGAACGTGGCCGGTTCGATGAAATCCGATCTCCTCCTTGGCTCCCTCGATGAGGATGCAAACGGCGCCTACAATGCCGCGCTGCTCGTGCCGGGCGGGGCGGGAAAGCCGCAGGTTTATCGCAAGCTCCATCTCGTGCCCTTCGGCGAATATGTGCCCGGCCGGCACACCGTCCCGTTCATCGCACGGATCGTCGGCGACCAGGTCCCGGATGATTTCGCGCGCGGGAAAGAGCCGGTGGTTTTTCGCCTAACGAACGGGATGCTGGTTGCGCCGCTCATCTGTTTCGAGGACACGCTCGGCGAGCTCACGCAGCAGTTCGTCCTCCGCGGCGCCGTGGTCCTCGCCAACGTCACCAACGACGGCTGGTTCCTCCGCTCCGCCGCTTCCGAGCAGCATCTCGCCAACGCCATTTTCCGCTGCGTCGAGACGCGCCGCCCGCGCGTGCGCGCGGCCAATACCGGCGTGACCTGCTTTGTGAACGAATACGGGCGGGTCACGCAGATCCTCCGCGGAGCGAAGGGGAGCACTTTCACCGAAGGCGTGCTCAGCGGCGTGGTCGAGGTGCCGGTCGCGCCGCAGCTGACGTTTTACACTCGGCACGGCGAACTTTTCGCCCAGCTTTGCGCCGGCCTGACGCTTCTCTTTCTCGTGGTCAGAATTCCGCAGCTCATCAGGGGAAAGTCGGTCGCGTGATGAGTTGTCATCCTGAGCGCAGCGCAGCGGAGTCGAAGGATCCCGTAGAGTTTCTGAGAAGTGCCATCGGAGCTTCACGGTCGCTCCACGGGATCCCTCGACTGCGTTTCGCTTCGCTGCACTTCGCTCGGGATGACAGCGCGACCGCTCATCAGCGCGTCGAGCCGCTCGTCATTTTCTTTGAGCGGGCACAGCCTCCGTGGGCTTTGCTGGAGCAGGTGAGCGCATTTCTTTCATGAGCGATCTCGCGAATTTTCCCGCCCGGGTAGCGCACGCGTTTCGCGGGCCGGTCGCGGTGTTTCACCGCGACCAAATTTCCTGGAATCGACCTCCGTTTGAGGCGGGTGGCGCGCAGGAAAAGTTCGCGACGGTGGAACACCGCCGCCAGCCCACGGGACGTGGGCGCTACCCGGAGAGGCTTCCCGTCTCATGAGCAATCTCGCCATTTCCGCGCAGGGCTTGCGCAAAAACTACGGGACGAACGAAGCCGTCAAAGGCATCGATTTCGAAGTCAAAGCCGGCGAGGTTTTCGGCCTGCTCGGACCGAACGGCGCGGGCAAAACCACGACCGTGGAAATTCTCGAAGGGCTCCGGCCGCGGAGCGGTGGGGACGTGGTCGTGCTTGGCTTCGATCCGGAAAAGAATAAGCAGGCACTAAAAGATCGCATCGGTGTCTGCCTCCAGGCGACGAATCTCCCGGACAAAATCAAAGTCCACGAAGCGATGACGCTGTTTGGTTCCTTCTACTCGAAGCGGATCGATGGCGACGCGCTCCTCCGCCGCCTTCAGCTTTGGGACAAACGCGAGGCTGGTTACGCCACGCTTTCCGGCGGCCAGAAGCAACGACTCGCCCTCGCCCTCGCGCTCGTCAACGACCCGCAACTGCTCTTCCTCGATGAGCCCACCACCGGCCTCGATCCGCAGGTGCGCCTCGAGATTCGCGACCTCGTCGAAGAGCTGCGCGCGGAGAAGCGCACCATCCTCATAACCACGCATTACATCGAGGAAGCGGAACGCCTCTGCGACCGCGTCGCGATCATCGACAACGGCGTCATCATCGCGATCGGTTCGCCGCGCGAGCTCCAAGAAAAAAGCGCGACCCAATCCGGGATCGAGCTGTCGTTAGGCGGCCCGCTCCCGCCGGGCGAATTGCCGGCCTGGACGGACGCGCTCCGCACGATCGTGAGTGAAGATCGGCGGCAGATTTCGGTCAGCTCTAGCCGGCCCGGGAAGACGCTCGTGGAAATGATCAAGTCGATCGATCGCCTGGGGCTGGAGATCGAGGACGTTCACCTGAAACGGCCCACGCTCGAGGATGTCTTTATCGAGCTCACCGGGAAGCGCTTGAGGGATTAAAATGGTAGCCCTCGATTCGGAGAATGTGGCGCAAGTTTGTGACTTGCGGGAGAGCAGTGCAGGCAAGTTAAAAACTTGCCCTACGACTTACGCATGAAAGCTTTCCTCGCCCTCTTTAAAATCGACCTAAAACTGGCGCGCCGAAATCGCGCGGTCCTCTTTTTCAATTACCTCTTCCCGCTCTTCTTTTTCTTCGTCTTCGCGCAGATGTTCGATGCCAAACAGGGCTCGGCCATTCTCCAGGTGGTGACGATGGTGATCGTGCTCGGGATTCTCGGGAACGGTCTCTTCGGCGCGGGCATGCGCGCGGTTCAGGAGCGCGAGGAAAACATCCTCCGCCGTTACAAAGTCACCCCGATCACCCCGGTGCCGCTGCTCTGCGCCTCCATGCTCACCGGTGTCATTCTTTTCCTCCCGAGCGTGCTCGTGATCCTTTTTCTCGCGCACAATTTCTACGGGATGGCGATGCCTTCGCAGCTCGTTTCGCTCCTCGTTTTCGTCTGTCTCGGCGCGGTCGCTTTCCGTTCGTTAGGCCTGATCATCGCCGCGGTCGTTAATTCCTCGCAGGAGAGCAACATCCTGATTCAGCCGATCTACATGGCGATGCTCTTCCTCAGCGGCGCGACCATTCCGATCACGCTCATGCCGCATTGGCTTCAGAACGTGACCCAGTTCATCCCCGCGACTTATCTCATGACCGGCATCGGCGGGATCATCCAGCGCGGCGAGTCGTTAGGCGCAAACTGGCTCGCAGTCGTCGCGCTGTGTCTCACGACCGTCGTCGCCACCTTCATCGCGACGAAGCTTTTCCGCTGGGAGAAGGAGGAAAAACTCCGCGCCTCGGCCAAGCTTTGGGTCCTCGTCGTACTGCTCCCGTTTTTCTTCCTCGGTGCCTATCAGGCGTGGAGCCAGCACGATCTCGTGAAGGCGCGCATCCTCGCGCGCGATCTACGCCGCGGGCAAAGCTGGCTGATTCAGAACGGCCGCATTTTTGTCGGCAACGGCAAGGTCATCGAGTCCGGCGCCGTGCTCGTGAAGAACGGGAAGATCGCGCAGATTTTCGAAGGCGCTTCGCCCGATCCGAAAACGCTCCACGCCGAGCCGATCGACGCCGCGGGTAAAACCGTGCTGCCCGGCCTCATCGACGTCCATGTGCACATCGGCGGGCCCGGGGGTTTTTACGACGACTGGGAAAAGTTCGATCCGGTCAAGGCGAACGAGCGCGAACTGGAAGCGTATCTTTATTGCGGGGTGACGGCGGTGCGCAGCGCGGGCGACAAGGTGGACGACATGTTGAAGCTGCAGACGCAGTTTAACGGCGGCGAGAAACTCGGCAGTGAGCTCTTCCTCTGCGGCCCGCTCTTTACCGCGGAAGGCGGGCACGGAACCGAATACGCGAAGAACATGCCGGAGATGATGCGCAGCGGTTTTAACGCACAGTTCCTCCGCATCCCGAAATCCACCGGGGAAGCGCACCAGATGGTCGACGCGCTGGCGGCCAAAGGCGTGAACGCGATCAAGGGAATCCTCGAGGCGGGCGTGCCGGGTTATCGGTATAACCGCATGGATACCGGCCTGCTCCGCGCGGTCGTGGAAGAAGCGCACGCGCAGAAGTTGCCGGCTTCGATTCACACCGGCGAGGCGAAGGATGTCGTCGACGCGGT
>JBPCRH010000314.1:0-3514 GCA_050997075.1 Chthoniobacterales bacterium | reverse complement strand
CGCTCGACGAGATCTTCCCTCTGCTGAAGTATGACGCGCGGGCCTATTCGGTTACTCCGGAAGAGAGAGAATCGCTGAGCCGCTCGATGACATCCGCTTTAGCGTCCGCGCTGATCGTCCTCCTGCTCGGATCGATCGCGTTTAGCGCCTGGGAGCGGTCCAGGCCCTTGGAAAGGGACGGATCATTTGTGACGCATCGGCATCAACGAACCTCCGTCGCGACGCCGGCGGCATTCGTCTGGCCCGCAAACAAAGTCTCATTCCAGCCGACGCCCTACAGGGCATCGGTGACAGACCGCACCCGATTCAATCAGGAACGATTAGACGCGGAACACCGCCAGCGAGAACAGACCGCGCGCGACCAGGCCGCGCTCGCTGAGAGAATGCGCGCGGAGACGGAACAGCGAACGCGCGAGGCTCAAAAAGCAGCCGGGACGGACTACCACGTCCCGCTTGATGAAAACTATTACATTCCGATGCCCGGAGCGGGCGTGTGGGTAAAGGTGCACGACGACGATGTCACGAGCTTCGATATCTGGATCAACGGCGCGCGCTATCGGGACGTCCCTAAGGAAAAAGGGATCACGCACTCGAGAACAGACGAGAAATTTGTCTATAACAATGGCAGCGCCAGTCTTTACTATGTCTGGGAGATCGCAGGTGAGATCAACCATTGCATGTTACGCGTCCGGCAGAATTGAGTATTAGACGTCTGGGAATGGAGGTCGTGGGGACGGTCGACATAGACGAAGCCCGAAGGGTGAGTGCGTCGGAAACGCGCGAATCAAATCAGTGGTCGTCTCGATTCCTGCCTGCTACGCGTGTGCGAGAACTAGCGTGCGCGCGACTCCCTCTTCACCTTCACGGGGTTGAGCTGGTGGCAGCCTGTTGCTCAATTGCGATCGCCTGCGCGTAAACTAGGTATCCGCAGGCCAGAGTTCGATGTATTGAATCCACTCGCCCGCAGTGACCGGGTCTCCGTTCGGCTGCGCTTCGTCCATCCGGTTGCGATTGATGGAAAGGACCATGCCGTTCTTGAGGTATTGCCGGCCTTCCGGTCCGGCTCTTGCGCCGCCGTGCAGGCGCTGGGATTCTGCGCTGCGATATTCTTCGTGCCCAGCCAGCCAGCCGTCGCGCACCAGCTCGTCGCGCAAGGTCGTGTCGGCGGCGTCGATGCTCGACACGCTGCCTTTCTCGGGGGAGGTGCTGATGTTGACGACGCTGACCCTGGTCGGGTCGCCGGCGCGTGTGGTGATGAAGTAGCTGCGCGCGCGCGGGAAATGAATGGAGGAGCCGGGCACGTTGAATCCAAAGACGCCTTTGCCCGCGATCGCGCTTTCCGCAAACTTGAGATTGAGTGGCAGGGTGGAACGTCGTGTCATCTCGTCCAATGACATGCCCGGCGCAGCGGTAAGGGTGCCCATGCCGGAGCCCTCGAGCGCGCGCTGCACCATTTGTCGCGGCGCGTCGCCGAACATGCCGCCCATGATGGCGGCTGGGATGGCGATGAGCGAGCCGGCCAGCATAAGGCCCCACAGGACGTAGATGATGGCGTTCTGATGGCGTGCCAGCGCGCCAGCTTCCGATCCGGCGCGGGTTTGCGCGGCGATGACGGTTTTGACGATGACGGGGACGGCCGAAAATGCGCAGGCGAGGAAGAGCCCGAAGAAACCAAACATCGCGAGGTAACGGGCGGTGCCGGAAGGCGGCGCGACGCCGGCGCCCTGAAGGATGTTTCCGAGGATCGCGATCCCGATAAGGGCGAAAAAGAGCGAGCCGCAAACGATGACGTTGGTGCGAAGAGTCACGCTCGCAGAAGGTAGCCGGTGGCGCGGCCTCCGGCGAGGCTGGGCTTTCGAACTGGGGAAGGGCGGCGGCGAACGCCCGTCACTGGTTTATCGGGTATTGTTTGTCGGCGAAAGTAGAAGTCTATAAAGGCTAAAAAAGATAGGGAACTGGAGCGGACATCTGACAGCGGAACGAGACGCAATGAGCATTTCCAAGAAAACCGCCCTCGAGCTCTCTCTCGGCGCGATCGCCGCCTCCTGGATCTACCAGATCTCCCGCGGCACGAACCCGACTCTGCCGCCGAATTTCTCGACGCTGGTGGTGACTATCCTGATCAGCAAGCTGGCGATCTTTGCGGCCATTTATCTCCTGCTTCGGCTCGGCCGCGAGGATTTCGGCGCGCTCTGGGTGACCGGCCGCGACTGGCCAAAACACCTCGGGCTCGGGCTCGCGATCGGCTTCGCCATGTTCATTGCGCTGAACGTCGCGCTCGGTTCGGTGATGCAATCGTTGCTACCACGGCCGCCTTCAAATGGTCCGTCGATCATGGATTTTTTCCAGGCCCGCGCGAACCTCGCAGCGTGGATGCCGATCGGGATCTTTGGCGGCGGGGTGGTGGAGGAATTGCAGCGTATCTTCGTGCTGACGCGCTTTGAGAAATGGCTGGGCCGGCCTGGTCTGATCCTGGGTGTGATCATGAGCTCGGTGATGTTTGGCTTCGGTCATCTCTATCAGGGCTTGGGGATTGCGATCGGGACGGCAATTTCCGGGGTCACCTTTTCGTTGGTTTACCTGCGCCGGCGCAATGCGATCGAGGTTATGGCCGCGCACGCGTTGAGCGATGTGCTGGCCATGCTGGCGGCGACGTTTTTGATGAGGTAACGGTGCGGCGCTGCGCGTGTCGCGAACGCGGAGCTGCCGCTTAGTTGCTCCTTATTTAGTGTTGGTCATTGGGGAGAGAGGTTTGTCTCATGGACCCGTCAAGGCCAGCGAAGAAGCCGAATTTTCTCCTGAATATGGAAGAACTTCCTGCGTCAGTTTACGGCGTGGAACCGAACAATCGCCTGGATGAAGGTCGGTCTTTTCGCCGCCCGATGCCGACTCAACTGAAGCGCTCCAGAAGACGAAGTCGGCTGGCTCGAAAAACGGCCACCAGCGCAGGGCTAAAGGAGCGCGCCGATCGGTCGGAGCAAAGCGGAGGGGTGATCCTACCCCTGTCATTCACGCCGAGGAGCCCGATCTCGGACCGCAAGCCGGTTCACTCGAGCGCACGAAGCGTTTGCTCCTGGCCGCTTTGCGGGTGTGGGAGCTGAAACAGCGGATCCGGTAACTGGGCGCGGGCGGACCGCCGCGAGTTCTCGGTTATTGGCGGTTGGTTAAGAGAGAGCCTCGGATGCCCGAGGCGTTTCTCGGTTAAGGGTTATTTGGGAACGGCGGACGGAGGGCAGAGGCGGCGGGCAGAGCCGCCGAGGGGATCGCCCAGACGAATTGGTGCGCTTTGTTGAAATGTCTCGACTGGGAGTGGGCCAGTCCTACGGTCGCCACGAAGCGGCCTCGTAAACAACAGGTCGCCAACTAGAAAGACAAACAAAACAATATGAAAAAATATCTTATCGGTGCTGCAATGGCAGCTCTCATCACGGCGTGGGGCAGCACGGTCCAGGCGGAAGCTCCTTATACCGAAGGTTCCGTTTGGCAGGTGACCATGGTTCATACAAAGCCGGGC
>JBPCRH010000219.1:0-4217 GCA_050997075.1 Chthoniobacterales bacterium | reverse complement strand
GGCGTGTACTTCGCGCCTTCGCAGTTCGAAACCGGTTTCATCTCGACTGCGCATCGGCCGGAGCAGATCGAGCAAACCGCCCGCGTTGTGCACGATGCGCTAGTGGCTTTGACTCGTTAGGCGTTGCGCCCGCCGACTGCTTGCACTAGGAAAAGCTCCTTGTGAATCAGACTCCGCCGGTCCGCGTGCGCGCGCTCGCCAAATTCTTCTTCGCCGGCGAGCAGAAGTTCTTCGTCAAGGGCGCGACCTACGGTCCGTTCCGGCCCGACGCCGCGGGCGATTATCTCGGCACGCCGGAGCAGGCGCAGCGCGACCTCGCGCAGATGCGCGAGCTCGGGATCAACGTCGCGCGGGTTTACCACCTTCCGCCGCTCTGGTTTCTCGACGCCTGCTCGGCCGCAGGCATGCGCGTGATGATCACGCTGCCGTGGATGAAGCACATCGAGTTTCTCGTGAAGGCGAGCACGCGGCGCGAGATCGTAGAGTCGGTGCGCGAGGCGGTGGCGACCCACGCCGGGCATCCCGCGATCTTCGGTTACCTCGTCGGGAATGAGATTCCGACCACGATGGTGCGCTGGCTCGGCGTGCGTCGCGTGACCGAGTTTCTCGAGACGCCCATCCGCGTCGGGCGCGAGGCGGACCCGAACGTGCTCTTTTCCTACGCGAGTTATCCGCCGACCGAGTATCTGCTCCCGCAGAACGTCGACTTTTACTGCTTCAACGTTTACCTGCACGACCAGCTCGATTTCGAAAAATACCTGCTCCGCCTGCAAAACCTGGCGGAGGAAAAGCCGCTCATGCTCGGCGAATTCGGGATGGACACGCAGCGTCACTCCGAAGACGAGCAGGCCGAAATGCTCAGCTGGCACGTCGACAGCGTGGTCAAATGCGGGCTCGCCGGGACGATCTTTTTCGCCTGGACGGATGAATGGTTCACCGGCGAGCAGGAGATTCTCGACTGGAGTTTCGGACTCGTTAGGCGCGATCGTTCGCCGAAGAAGTCTTTCTTCGCGCTTCAGAAGAAACTCGGCCAGGACGACTCCGCGCTCCCGCATCGCGACCTCCCGCGGACGCCGTTCGTTTCCGTCATCGTCTGTTCCTACAACGGCGGGAAGACGCTCGCGGAATGCCTGGAGTCGTTAGGCAAAATCAACTACCCGGCCTACGAGGCGATCCTGTTCGACGATGGCTCGACGGATAACACGCCCGAGATCGCCGCGCGTTATCCGAACGTCCGTTACATTCGGCAGACGAATCACGGCCTGAGCTACGCGCGCAATGCCGGCGCCGCGGCCGCGAAGGGCGAAGTCTTCGCCTACACCGACTCCGACTGCATGGCCGATCCCGATTGGCTTTACTACCTCATCGGCACGCTCGTGAGCGGCGATTACGCGGGCGTGGGCGGGCCGAACATCTCGCCGCCGGCGGAAAATTGGGTCCAGGCCTGCGTCGCCGCGGCGCCGTGCTGGCCGAGTCACGTGCTCCTTACCGACACCGTCGCGGAGCACATCCCGGGTTGTAACATGGCGTTTTATCGCTGGGCCTTTGACACCATCGGCGGCTTCGACGTCGAGTATCGGAAAGCGGGCGACGACGTCGATTTTTGCTGGCGACTGCAACAGGAAGGTCACGTCATCGCGTTCGCGCCGACCGCCATCGTCTGGCATCACCGTCGCTTTACGTTAGGCGCGTTCCGCAAACAACAGGCCGGCTACGGCGAAGCGGAATCGATGCTCCGGTTCAAGCACCTCATCTTCTTCGGCCCGACCGGGACCGCGAAATGGCGCGGACAAATTTACGGCTCGCCGCGTTTCAGTTGGTTCATCAATCGCCCGATCATTTATCACGGCGTTTTCGGCGAAGGCTTCTTCCAGTCGATCTACCCGACGCCCCAATCCGAGATCGCGAACTACCTCAGCAGCGTCGAATGGTTCGCGCTCACGCTCTTCCTTTTCGGTCTCGGAATTTTCCTGCCGATCCTGCGCATCGTTCCGTATCTCATGCTCGGCGGCACCTTGTGCGTGGCGCTTTCTTACATGCTCCGCGCGCGGATCGAGCCGAAGTTCGACACCATCCCGGCGCGGTTGCTCGTGATGTTTCTCGCCTTCGCGCAGCCCCTCGTGCGGGGATGGAATCGCTACTTCACCTGGCTTGAGTTCAAGCGCACGCCGCAGAACGTCATCGGCACGCACGAGAAGATGCCGTCGGGCGGCGCGGGCCGCGGCAATCTGCGCCGGCGCCGTTATTGGAGCGAGGAGGGGATCGAGCGAAACGCGCTTCTCAAGTCGACCTTCCAACTGCTCGAGGAAGAGGGTTGGAGCTACTCCGCCGATACCGGTTGGAAAGAGTGGGACATCCAAATTTACGGCAACTTCTTTTGGAGCATCATCATGCGCACCGTGACCGAATATCACGGCGGGCCGAAGTGCCTAACGAGGGTGAAACTGAGCTACCGTTTCGTGACCACGACCGTCATCATCAACCTGTTGATTCTCGCGCTCCTCATCTACCGCTACCTGAATCACTCCGGGCCCGAGCTGCGGTTGCTCATTCCCTACGCGATCTTTTTGCTCTTCCTCGCGACGCGTGCGCGGCGGTTGAAACGGCGCGTCGCCGAGATCGTGGACGTGGCCGCGTTTCGGCTCGGCCTGCAGCGGCTTGCGAAAAAGGGGAAGGCTGATGGCGTTGGTTGAATCCGCCAGCGCGGTCATCCCGAGCGGAGCGCAGCGGAGTCGAGGGATCCGGCGGAGCGGTTGTGAAGCTCCGATGGGAGGTCCCAGTGCGCCGCCTGCACGGAAGCTCAACGGGATCCCTCGACTTCGCTGCGCTGCGCTCGGGATGACGCGTCGATCATGAGATTCTGGCGCCTCTGGCTCACCCTGCTCGCGGAGTTTTTGCTCCTCGCCGCGCTGCAGTTTTTCGACGACTGGCGCTACGAGACGATGCCGATCAAGTTCGTCCAGATCGCGGTCCTCAGCGGGATCGCGTTTTACGGCGCGGCCTCGGAGTTTCTCCAGCTCTCGCCGGGACGGCGCACGACGATCATTTTTTGGAGCGTCGCGGTGCTCCTGCGCCTGGTCGCGCTTCCGCTCGAGCCGGGCGATGACGTCTGGCGTTACCAATGGGAAGGCAAGGTGCACAACGCCGGTTTCAATCCCTACGTGCTCGCGCCGGACGACAAACGCCTCGCGCCGCTGCGCCCGCAATTTGCCGATTGGGTGCGGATCAATCATCGCGATTACGCGTCGATTTATCCACCGGGAGCGCAGCTCGCGTTTGCGGTGATGGATCGTGTCGGCGCCGGGGCTTTGGGTTACAAGCTGCTCCTGGCCGCGGTTGATTTGGCGGCGGTGGTCGTGCTCTTGCGCCTCATCGGCGGGAGCGCGCGGCACGCGGCCGCGGCCTGGTATGCGTGGAATCCGCTCGTGGTTTACTGCTTCGCGGGCGCGGCGCACTTCGACAGTCTGATGATTCTGCCGATGCTCGCGGCGATTCTCTGTTTCGTGAAATGCCGGAGCGAAACGACCGCGACGGCGCAGTGGCGGTGGGCGATCCTTGGTGCTGTTGCCATGGGCGTGGCGATCTCGCTCAAGCTCATCCCGGCGTTGCTCCTGCCGCTTTGTGTCTGCGCGCTCGGGCGACGCGCCTGGGCGCTGCTCGTTAGCCTGCTCATCCCGCTCCTGCTCAGTTTGCCCTTCGGTTTTCCTCAGGTGCGGATCTGGGACTCGTTAGGCAAATTCGTCTATGTCGCGCGGCTGAACGACATGTTCTGGTGGGTGATTGAGGACACGATTTGGCCGAACGTTCATCAGGTAAATTACAGCTATAACCGCAGCATTCTCAGTGCGGTCGTGATCGTATCGCTCTGCTTTTGGCGGAATTGGAAGCGCGGGTTGCTCTGGGTGATGGGGACGGCGTTGATCCTCAGCCCGGTGCTGCATCCGTGGTATCTCACGTGGATTTTGCCGCTCGCGGCCTGGCGGCGCGCGGTTGCCTGGCAGGTGCTCTCGATCACGATGTTTGCCTATTACCTTTTCTGGGACGAGCGGCTCTTCCCGTTGCCCTGGCATTCGCCGCTCTGGCTGCGCGGGTTCATCTTGATCCCGCCGCTGCTCGCGCTGCTCGTCGATTGGCAGCGCGGGATGCGTCCCGACCATGATCTGATGGCACCGGCCGTCACGCCTGGGTAGCGCCCACGTTCCGTGGGCTGGTCGCGG
>JBPCRH010000182.1:0-3383 GCA_050997075.1 Chthoniobacterales bacterium | reverse complement strand
GTTCTCGGTCGTCTCAGCCGGGGTGGCAGCAGGAGCCGCGGTTTCAGTTTTTTGTTCGCACGCTACGAGGAGCGCAGCGCTAGCCAGGATGCAGATATATTTCTTCATAAGGTTTTGGATTGAAGGTCCATGTTGGGGTCACAATGGATTCGGGGCAAGCGAAGTTTTCGGCCCTGTGAAATTTAATTTCCCTGCGAAAACCCGCATTCTGCCCCGCACCTGACCTCGTTAGGCCTTCGTCAGGAGGGCGAGCCGGCGGCTTCCGCAGATTGAAACGGCGGCAAGTAATCCATCCCGTGCGCTTCCGCGACGGCGCGATGCGTGAGCCGGCCATCCATCGTGTTGATGCCGCCGAGGAGCGCGGGCTGGCGTTCGCAGGCTTCCTTCAAACCGAGATCCGCGAGGAGCTCGACGTAGCGATAAGTGATGTTGGTCAAGGCCTGCGTGGCGGTGCGCGCGTAGGCCGCGGGCATGTTCGCGACGCAGTAGTGAATGACCTCTTCTTCCACGTAAACCGGGTCGAGGTGTGTCGTCGGCCGCGACGTCTCCACGCAACCGCCCTGGTCGATCGCAATATCGACGACGACGCTGCCGGGCCGCATCGCGCGGAGCATCTCGCGTGTGATCAGCTTCGGCGCTTTCGCGCCGGGCACGAGCACGGCGCCGATCAGGAGATCGACCGACGGCATCAATTCCGCGAGATGCGCTTCGCTCGAGTAAAGCGTGTGCGCCGAATGCATCGTGATATCGAGGAACCGCATCCGTTCGAGATCGACCTCGAGAATCGTGACATCGGCGCCGAGGCCAGTGGCCATGCGCGCGGCATTCACGCCCGAAGTGCCACCGCCGAGCACGACGACGCGGCCCGGGAGCACACCCGGAACGCCGCCGAGGAGCACGCCATTGCCGCCGTTATGTTTCGCCAGGAAATACGCACCCATCACCACCGACATGCGGCCCGCGATCTCGCTCATCGGCTCGAGCAGCGGGAGTCGCGCGCCTACCTGGATGGTCTCGTAGGCGACGCCGGTCACGCCGGATTTCATGAGCGCTTCCGTGAGCTGTTTGTTCGCCGCGAGGTGGAGGTAGGTAAAGAGAATCTGACCCTTGCGCAGGAGCGGCCATTCTTCGGCCAGCGGTTCCTTCACTTTCACGATCATGTCGGCGCGCTGGAAAACTTCGGGTGCCGTCTCGACGATTTCCGCGCCCGCCGCGGTGTAATCGGCATCGGGGTAACCGGTGCCCACACCGGCGTTTTTTTGGACGAGAACGGTGTGGCCGCGCTTCTTCAGCTGATAGGCTGCCGAGGGCAGTAAACTGACGCGATTTTCCTGCTGCTTAATCTCTTTCGGGATGCCGATGATCATTTGCAGGAGTGATAAGTGACGAGTGACAAGTAACAAGCTCTAAAAGTATGATGGACGAAATTTTGCTCGTCCCGCGTCCCGCGTCCCTCGTCCCTCGTCCCGCGTCCCGCGTCCCGCGTCGCCGGTCATCCGTCATTAGTTTAGTGAAGGATCGTCCGGAGCGGCTGCGAGCATTTTAAACCAGGGCCCGAGGCCGCGCATGATCTCGAACCAGAGCTTCGGAAGGCGTTCCGGGGTGAGCGCGGAGCGCTCAGGCGGGCGCAGGATCCAGGCGTGTTGCGCCAGCTCCTTCTCGAGCTGCCCAGCGGTCCAACCCGCATAGCCAACAAAAGCCCGGATCGCGTCGCGCGGGTCATCGTTAGGCGAAGCCGGCGCGCGCAGGGGGAGATTTTGGTTCAGGGTCAGGCCGGCGCCCTCCTGCCAGTCGAGCGCGGCGAACATCAGCTCGTTCGTCGCCACCGGGCCGCCGAGATAAACCGGGACCTCGCCGAGGTCGTCGGGCGTATTATGCGGCACGAGCTCGGAGACCTGCTTGTCGAGCGGACGATTAATGATCACGCCCATCGCGCCTTCGCTGGCGTTATGCGCTGAGATAAAGAGAACAGCGCGGCGGAAATTCGGGTCGAGCATGCTCGGGTGGGCGACGAGCAGTTGCCCGGCAAAATTCGGCGGCTGATCCGGCGGTGGGCGCATCGGGAAATAGAAAGTGTGCGCTGTGCTGGTGCAAGTGAGCAGCGACGGAGAGGAGGTTTTCGCCGGGTAGCGCCCGCGTTCCGCGGGCTGGTCGCGGCATTCTGCCGCGACGAACTTTTGCGAGGGCGCGACCGTCATTGGAAGGTAAGACCGCGAGGGAAAGTTCGCGACGGTGGAACACCGTCGCCAGCCCACGGAACGTGGGCGCTACCCAGCCTCACAGCTTCAGCAACGGCCCGTCCCAAGAATGCTCGCGCCACTCCAGGCTCGTCGCCGTCACCAGCTTCTGCGATTCGCTTGGCAAAGCCGCGAGCAGCGCGTTCCGCCGCGCGGCATCCAGCTCGCCGAAAATATCGTCGATCAAAAGCAGCGGCGGCGCGCCCGCTTCCTCCGCGAAGAGGCGCGCCTGTGCCAGCTTCAACGCGAGCGCCGCAGTCCGCTGCTGGCCTTCCGAGGCGAATTGCGCCGCGGCCAGGCCGCGCACCTCGAGGCAAAGATCGTCCCGTTGCGGGCCGATTGTGGTCACGCGCAGACGCGCGTCTTCCAGCGCGACTCGCGCGAGGTGCGCCGCGAAATCCTCCTCGTTCCCCGGGAGGTAACTCAGCCCGAGCGCTTCCCGCGGGGCGATCGCCTGATGCGCCGCTTCCGCCGCCGGTCCGAGCCGCTGCACCAGCGCCCGGCGCATTTGGCCTAACGAACTCCCGGCCTGCACCAGCGGTTCGGTGTAGGCGGCGAGCTCGCGCGGACGCGGGTGGGGCGATTTCAGAAGCGCGTTGCGGGAGCGCAGCGCCCGTTCGTAGGCGCGCAAGGCCGGCCGATACCGCGGATCCACCTGGAGCCCGATGAAGTCGAGATAACGCCGTCGCATTTCCCCGCTCCCGCGGATGAGATCGAGGTCGCTGTTTGCAAAAGAAACCACGCGCAAGAGCTGCAAATATTCCCCGAGATCGCGCTGCTCCACGGCGTCGAACGCCACCTTCCGGCGGAGCGCGCTGTAGTAAAATTGGAGGAGATGCCCGTCGACGTGCCCGGCGACAACGAAGGAGCGTTCTCCCGCGCGCACCGCCGGCGCGAGCGTGGTCGCGCGTTGCGATTGCAGGCGCACGAGGACGCAGGCGCCTTCGAGCAGCGTGGTTTTGCCGCGGCCGTTGGCGCCGACGATGAAGTTAAAACCCGCGCTGAACTCGACCGCGCGCTCCGCGAAACAGCGGAAGTTGCGCAGTTGCAGATCGCGAAGCATGCCGCCGCGAGCCTAGAGATTGACCAGCTCGAGCCGGCTCGTCATCCGCGCTGCGGTCGGACCGCGCTGGTAAAATGCACCGT
>JBPCRH010000175.1:0-2810 GCA_050997075.1 Chthoniobacterales bacterium | reverse complement strand
TTGCTGGGGAGTTCGCGCTCGTTGCGTTTGATGGAGGCGCGCCATTTTCGCTCTCTATTCCGCGCCTCGGTGCCGCGGGTGGGCCCTTTTCCAAGCATAAGTTATAACGTCCGAGGGATTTCAAAGCTGGATTTTCACGGCGCTTTTGACTTAACTTATAAAGCGACAACGGTCGGGCCGGTTGGGAGGGTGCTCGTCTCCCGCGGATTACATACCGGGTTTGCACAATCTGGGCACGCCGGGAGCGGGCGCCTCAACCCCCCGGCGGTAATGTCATCGGCACGCTCGGCTCAGCGGGCGAATTTGCTGCTCAATCGCACGGTGCTCATCTCCGCAGGCTAGAACGACGAGAACCTCTACTCGCCAAACTTACCGAACCTCGATCCCCACGCGCTCTCTCCTGCCGAATTGCTCGGTGGCCGAAGCAAGACATCGCAACTGAGGATTATTGGCCGAGAGCGTAGACCTCGAAGAGGGCCACGCCGGTCGTATCGCCCTGCCCGCGGATGATGGCGGAATAGGCGCCGGGGCTTAGGGTCCGGACGATGGCGGCTTCCCGGTTATCGGTCGGCGGGCTGGTCGTGCCGATGATCGCGACTTCCTGGTTGGAGCGCCAGTTGTCGTTCGAGGCGAGGAGCGTCCCCTCAGCGTCGTAAATCTCCAGCGTCGGGTCGAGTAACGCATCGGAAATTCCTTCCGCGCGGAGGGAAGGTCCGATCGCACGCACGATGACCTTATTCGAGGTCGTGCCGCAGATGATGAACCCACCGATCATGACGTTGTCGCCGGTCTCGACTCTTCCGCGAGTCGAGATGTTGGCGACGCTGCCGGTCGTGTGGTCGAGATTATAAAGCTCGAAGAGAGCGACTCCGCGACCGGCGCCGTTGCCGCGCACGATCGCGCTGTAGGAACCGGCGGGTAGCGTCAGGATAAGCGAAGCCTCGCGACTGTCCGATGGCGCAAGACCAAGCGCGAGCAGCGCCTCCCCGTTGACTTGATTCCAACTGTCGTTCGTGGCGATCAGCGCGCCACTGGAGTCGCGGATGTCGAGCACCGGATCGGACAGGGCCCCGGTTACTCCGGCCTGGGCGAGGGAAGGACCGATCGCGCGCAGGACGAGCGTTTTCGGCGCGGTGCCTTGGACGATGAAGCCGCCGATCATGACGCCAGTCCCCGTCTGCACGGAGACGCGGCTGGAAATGTTATCAAGAGTGACCTGTTGTCCACTCGCCGGCAGGCCGGTCGGCGTGTAGACGATCGGAGAGGAAAGGGGGCTCTCGGCGCCAATGGCGTTGTAGGCTGAGACGGCCATTAAATAGGTCGTGCCAAAAGCGAGGCCGGTGAGGTTGGCCGAGTTCGTCTGGACGTCAACCGTGCTGGCGTAGGGATTGGCCAACGTCCCATAGTGCACGCGGTAACCGGCGATGTCTGGCTCGGTATTTTTGTCCCAAGAAACGGTGACGCTTTCACTCGCTTGGGCGGGCGAGACCAAAGCGAAAAGCGCGAAGAGAATAGTTAGAAAAAGAGAGCAGGAGAGCCGCATGGTTTTTATATTAAATATAATTATCATAAGCAGCCGCCGTGCCTTGGCTTCCCGGCGGCGCGGTTTCGCCTGTAGGAGAAAATTCCGCGGGGACTCCAGATGATGTTCTTTGAGCGGCCTTTACCGCACCCATCCTCTGGGCGTGCCGCTCGTGAGTAGGCGGATGACGACTCGGGCGGACGCCGAGAAAGCTTTCGCCGCCGGTTCGCCGTAACCGACGCGCCCCGCTACGGAGTACCGAGGTTGTAAACCTCGACCAAGGCAACACCCGTCGTGCCACCCACACCGCGGACCGTGGCGGTGTAACTTCCCGGGATCAACGTCGCCATGATGGCAGCTTCCTTGTCACTGGCCGGCGGGATGGTTGAAGCGATGATCTGCGCCTCCTGGTCGGAGCGCCAATTATTGTTGGAGAATATCAGCGAGCCCTCGGCGTCGCGTAGCTCGAGCGTGGGATCGGCCAGCGTTCCGGCCACACCACTCATTCCGAGGCTGGGACCGATGGCC
Source organism: Chthoniobacterales bacterium (assembly GCA_050997075.1). Taxonomy (GTDB): domain Bacteria; phylum Verrucomicrobiota; class Verrucomicrobiia; order Chthoniobacterales; family UBA10450; genus Palsa-1392. The sequence goes on along the minus strand of JBPCRH010000175.1, from coordinate 760 downwards.
CGCACGAGCACCGGCGATGGGTCCTGGCCGCCGATGATAAAACCAGCGATCATGGCGCCGTCTGCCGCCTCCACGACACCGCGAGTGGAGATGTTCGCGATGCGCGAGTGTGCGGCATCGATGTCGTAAAGTTCGAAGAGGCCGACACCTGTTGTCCCATTCGCGCCGCGCAGGACCGCGGTATAACTCCCGGGCAAGAGGGTCGTCGCGATCAGAGATTCATGGGGATCCGTCGGCTCGAGGCCGGCCGGGATACTACCAGCGGCGAGTGAAGTCCAGTTGTCGTTCGAGGCGACGAGCGCTCCGGTCGAATCATAGAGCTCGAGTTCAGGATCCGCGAGCGCTCCGCGAACGCCGGCCGCAGCGAGGGAAGGTCCAATCGCACGAAAAATCAGATTTTTCGGCTCGTCGCCGGTGACGATGAATCCGCCGATGAGAACGCTATCGCCCCTTTGCACCTTCACGCGGGTGGAGACATTGAGAAGGGTCTTGTTCGGCGGCGTTGGGCTTGGCGGCGGGGTCGGGGTGTGTCGCGGAGTCGCGGTTGGACGCGTTTTGGGAGTCGCTATTGGGGTTGCTGTCGGAGTCGGAGTCGCAGTTGGGGTCGCCGTTGGCGTCGGAGTTGCAGTTGGGGTTGCTGTTGGCGTCGGAGTCGCAGTTGGGGTTGCTGTCGGCGTCGGAGTCGCAGTCGGGGTTACCGTTGGCGTCGGAGTCGCAGTTGGGGTTGCCGTTGGCGTCGGAGTCGCAGTCGGGGTTGCCG
>JBPCRH010000158.1:0-5637 GCA_050997075.1 Chthoniobacterales bacterium | reverse complement strand
GCCTTGCTCACGCGCATTTTCCCAATGTGTCTGGCGCCGCATCCCGCCCATCAGCCGGTAGGGATAAAAAGCGAGATCGCCCACGGCGTAGAGCCCCGTCTCGGCCGCCTCGAGATAATCCGCCACTGGCGAGCCGAGCGGTCCGGAGAGCGGCGTGTTGCGCACGATGTCGAGATTTGGTTCCGAGCCACAGGCCACGACCGCGACCCCGGCCTGCACGCGTTCGCCGCTCTTCGTCTGGATATTGCGCAGGACGGTTTTGCCTTCGAACCCATTCAGGCTCGAGCCGAGGAGCATGGTCACGCCATGCTTCGCGAATTGCTCCGTCACCCAGGTCGCGGTCTCCGGGTCGAGATAACGATTCAGAAGCGATTGATGCCGATGCATGATCGCGACCTTCAGCTTGGCCTGGCGCAGACTCGCCGCCGTCTCGCAGGCGAGCAGACCGCCGCCGACCACGACGATCCCTTTTTCCGACTGCGACATCTCGCGGAGCGCGAGCGCGTCGCGGATGGTGCGCAAATAAATCACGTTGCCGAGACCGATCCCGGCGACCTGCGGACGCACCGGCCGGCTTCCCATCGCGAGGCAGGCTTTTTTGAACTCGATCGTCTCGCCATTCCCGAGCACGGCGAGGCGGCGATCGATGTTGAACTGGGTCACGACCGTGCCGAAGCGCGTCTCGATTTTGTGCGCGGCATACCATTTCTCGTCCATCGCCGGCAGCTTCTTCAGCGCCGGCGATTTATCCCGGAGGAAGTGCTTCGAAAGCATCCAGCGTTTGTAGGGGTGGAAAGTCTCGCCCCCGACGAGCGTGACCGAGCCCTTCTTGTCGTATTGGCGGATGCCTTCGCACACGCTGCCCCCTGCGATGCCGCCGCCGATGATGAGATAGTCGCGTTGAATCATGAAAAGAAAGCGGGACGATAGAGTCTGTGACAACCAGATGGCGAGGGAAATCTTCGCCGGAGCGTCTCTTATCTCCGTCAACGCGAACTAAATCCTCCCTTTCGAGAGTCAAAGAACTACATTGGCTGAATGCGCCCGCGCTGCGTCGAGCTGCACCGCGTCCTGCGAAATTGCTCGAAGTTTTTGCCGAACCGCGACAGGTTTGTTCTCAGATGACACCACGCATTGCAGAAGCTGTCAGGAGGTGGGGTGGCGATGCGGGCGGCGCGCTTCTGCAAGATTTCTTCCCCGGCATCCTGGTCGGCGGAGATCCCCTTGGCGCCTTCTTTGCTAAATCGTTTTCTCCCCAGGAACGTCGCGCGACGGGAGCGACGTTTACCCCCTCGTGGCTTGTAGAACTGCAGCTGGATCGAATTGCTGCAAAATGCATTCCGGCTCGCGTGGTTGATGCAGGCGCAGGAACTGGACGCTACGCCATGTCTGCGGCACGTCGCTGGCCGCAAGCCACGATCATTGCGGTCGAAAAGAATCCGACCCTGGCTGAAGCGCTTCGGATCAACGCACGGGCTGCGGGTCTCTCCGTGCAGGTGGTATGCGCCGATTACCTTTCCTTTGATTTGCCCCCGATTGTCGGCACCACGGCGTTTGTCGGCAATCCACCCTATGTGCGTCATCACGGTCTCTCCGCAAAGGAGAAAGCCTGGTATTCCCAGCAGATGACGCAGCTTCGCTTGCCGCATAGTCAATTGGCGGGCCTCCACGTTTACTTTCATCTCAAATCCTACCTACTTTCGCGGCCGGGCGACGTAGGGTGCTTCGTTACGGCGGCCGAATGGATGGAGACGAATTACGGCGAGAGCATGCGCCAATTGTTTTGCCTCATGGGAGGAGACGGGTTAATTCGGGCCAACCCGGCCGAGCAAATTTTCGCCGACGCCCTGACCACTTCCGCGATCGTCGAGTGGTCGACCGGTTTCGAAGGCAATGTCCACATCAGCGATCTGGATGGACGAGACACTCGCGAACAGTTTCAAGCGAGCAAGTCTCAGCTAAGCGCCCTTTCCAAGTGGCCAGGGTATGGACGTCGTTTGTCAGCGCCCTCGGCGAGCGGACCTATTCTCGGTGACTATTTTCAAATTAGTCGAGGGCAGGTAACGGGGTGCAACGAAATTTGGGTAGCCACCGAAGAGACCGCGCGACTCATTCCGGACCGTTATTTGTTTCCTTGTGTCACTCACGCATCGGAGGTCATCGACGCACAAGGTATTCTCCGGAATCCCACCCGATTACGAAGGGTGATTGACCTTCCGGCCGACCTGAATGAACTGAGCGTTCAGGAACGAAGAAAGGTCGATTCTTTTCTGGAAGTGGCCGAAAAGGCGGGGGCGGCGAATTCTTACATCGCCAGGCATCGAAAACCTTGGCGGCGAGTTGGCCTTAAAACTCCGCCGCCAATCGTGATGAGCTATATGGCGCGCCGGCCGCCAAAGTTTGCCAGAAATGCATGTGGCGCTCGCCTCCTGAACATAGCGCATGGGTTGACACCTTTGCGGCCATTGGACCTCCCTTTTCAAAACCGGTTGGTCGCATGGTTAAATGAAAATGTCTGTCCCACCGGTGGACGTACCTATGCCGGCGGGATGGTTAAGTTCGAGCCCGGCGATGCGATGCGCATTCCGCTTCCGGCCGAGCTAGGACCTAGTATCGCAGCATGAACAAAGCTCCCCCACGGTGGACCGCAAAGCAGCTCGCGGCCGACGCCGAAAAATCTGCTGCTTTATTTCGAATGGAGCGGCTTGCGCCAACGCAAGCATGGAAACAGCATTTCACTAAATCGAAAGAACGATTTGCCGCCCTCTTCGACATTCTGGGCGAGCTGGCGCCGACCAAGATTTCCGATGCTACTCTAGCCTCGGCCATCAAGTCGAACCTCGGAGAAGCATTGCGTTACTTGTCGGGTCCGCCCCTCTCGAGTGATGACTTGAAGACGCTCGCCGAGGTCACGACTCTCGCGCCGGGGATTCTCAGCCGCGACAAAGCGAAGCTGCGAAAAGTCTTCGCCGTTATCGAACAGACTATCGATCCCTACCGTTTCCCGTGGGTGATCGAACAACGCGTGCCGACGAATAACGAAAAATCGGCCGCTCTCCTCGCATCATCTATTCTCCTGGCGGCACAGCGCATTTCCACCGAGCGCAGGGGCTCTGGAAAGTCCCTCCAAGAGGCGATGGTGAAAGACTTTCTCACGTCAATAAAATACAGGGAGATCCCACGTACGACGATTTCGACGATCGTTGAGGGTCCCAAAGAAAAGGAGTTCTGCGGTGAGTCGATGTTAGGAAGCCGCAAAGCCGACGTAATTCTCCGGCTAAACGACACCCGGCTCATGCCGATCGAGTGCAAGGTGTCCAACTCCGCGCTGAATTCCGTCAAAAGGATCAACAACGATGCCGCGGCCAAGGCTGGGGATTGGCTAAAAAGCTTCGGCACGAATCAGGTCGTGCCTACTGCAGTCATCAGTGGCGTCTTCAAGGTGAGCAACCTACTGCAAGCTCAGGACGCAGGTCTTACCCTATTCTGGGCGCACGACTTGAAAAAGCTTGGCAAGTTCATCAACTCGATCAAACCGTGATCGGGGAAGACAAAATCTGGGCTATTCGTCCGCTTTGACTTCACCGGCGACGCTGTTTGAGATCGACCGCTTCCGGCGCAGCTGGTAGGGCGTAAATAATGAAAATTTGCGAGATCCTTATAAGCTGGGGCTGGTGACAATCGCCGGGAAGCCGTCAGACGATCTTGCGCGCTGAATTGAATCGCTATTTGATCAACATCGAAGAATCCGCAACGGGTTTTCCGCCTACTCGCCGGACGTGCCCGGCTGCGTCGCGACCGGGGGAACCCGGGCGGAGGTGGAACGAGAGATGCATGATGCGATCGAGTTCCATCTGGAACGGCTGCGCGAGGAGGGGTTGCCGATTCCGAAGGCCTCCTCGAGCGCTGAATATGTCGAGGTCACACTCGCCTGAAGATCTGGCGCGTTACTTCTTCCCGAAAATCTCGTCGAAGAAGATTTGCGTCTGCTGCCAGGAACGGCGCGCGGCCGGTTCGTTGTAGCCGATTTTTCCCACCATGCCGTGTTCCTTGGCCACCCGATCCGCATCCGGGTTGGTAAAGGCGTGGAGCGCGTGCGCGTAGTCGATCGACTGGTAATCGATCCCCGCAGCTTCGAGCGATTTCTCCAGTTCGATTCGGTCTTCCGGGCTCACCATCTTGTCGACCGCGCCATTCATGAGCAGGAATTTCGCTTTTACTTTCCCCGCCACAGAAGCAGGCGCGGGCACAGGGCCGCCGTGGAAACTCACAATCCCGGCCAATGGCGCGCCGCTATACGCGAGGGTCTGCACCGCGGAACCACCAAAACAAAAACCAATCGCCGCGACCTTCGTCTTATCGACCTGCTCCTGTTTCAAAAGCTGATCGAGACCGGCCTGCGCGCGTTCCGGCATGAGCGCTTTCCCATAGAAGGCGCTCGCCCATTCTTCGGCCTGCTTGGGCTCTTCGGTGACTTTGCCTTTGCCATACATGTCCGCGACGAACGCGACGTAACCGAGCTGCGCGAGTTGGTCCGCGCGGCTTTTCACGTAGGCGTTCACGCCCCACCATTCCGGCACGACGAGGACGCCGGGCGTTTTTCCCGGCGCGGTCCGCGCGTCGTCGTAGGCGAGATAACCCTCGAGTTGCGTTCCGTTGTGTTCGTAAGCCACCGGCTTGCTGATGAGTTTGCCTTCCACGTGGGAAACAGTGGCGCAGGCGAGCCCGAAAAGAAGGAGTTTCTTCATGAGCCATTCCTTACTGCGGATTCCGCGAAATGCACGGAGCGGACCGCGCGCGCGCCGCTGCCTAACGAACGAGGGCGGCTGCCGCGACCTCGGCGACTTCTCCGAGCAGCGGCGGCTCCGCCCTGCCGAGCTCGAACCAGAAGGTGCTCCCCTCCCCCGGCGTGCTTTCCACCCCGATTTTCCCCTGCATCGCCTGGACGAGCCGGCGGGAAAGCGCGAGCCCCAGCCCGGTGCCCTCGATCCCGGAACGCTCCGCCCCCAGCCGATCGAACGGCGTGAACACGCGCGCCAGCATGTCCGGGGCAATGCCGACGCCGGTATCGCGAATCGCGATCCGCACGGTCTCGCCCTTCACCTGAGAAAGCATCCGCACCGAGCCCCCGGCGGCAGTGTATTTCACCCCATTGCCCAGGAGATTGAGCAGCACCTGCTTCAAACGCTGCGGATCGGCCAGCACCAGCTGGTCGAGTTCCGCGGTCGGCGGGACCAGAAGCTCGATGCCATTGCGTGTCGCCAGGGGCTCGATAATGCCGACCGCTTCCTCGACCGCGCCGCGCACACTGACCGGCTCCAGTTCCAGCGCGAGCCGGTCGGACTCGATCCGGCTGATGTCGAGAACTTCGTTGATCAGATCCAGCAGATGACGGCCCGCCGCGAGAATATGATGGAGGTGGGGAACCTGATTGGGGCGTGGACTCTTCAGCTCGAGCAACTGGCCGAAGCCGAGAATCGCGTTCAGCGGCGTGCGCAATTCGTGGCTCATCCGCGAGAGGAACTTGCTCTTCGCCCGGTTCGCTCCATCGGCGGCTTCCTTCGCTTCGCGCAGCGCTTTTTCGACCCGCTGTTGTTCCGTCACATCGTGCGCCACGCAGACCAGAATCTCCTCCTC
>JBPCRH010000124.1:0-2839 GCA_050997075.1 Chthoniobacterales bacterium | reverse complement strand
GCTGCCTTTCTCCTGCGGAATGGTGATGCCGTTAAGCTTCAGTCCGCTCCAGGGCGTAACGCTGATCCGGCGCAAAGTCAGCGGGGTGCCGAGGCGTTGGCTGAGTTCCTGCTGGATGCGACGATGCGTGCCCTGCGCTTGAACGTAGAGGTTCACGCCCAGCAAAACCATGCAGGCCAAGACCAACACGCCGCCGAGCAGCCAGAACAAAACCCGCCCGACCTTCTTCATCGCGGGGAAGGTTACGCAGCGAGGGTTTGATGAAAAGGTGAAAGCCGCCTAACCATTCCGCCGACCCCATCCTTTCCGAGCCATGCCGAAGACCTGTGTCATCCTCAACCCCAGCGCGCGAAGCGAGCGCGCCCAGCGTTGGGAGAAACGGCTGCGCGCGCTCTGCGGCGATTCGCATTTCTGCGCGACCCTGCAGGCGGGCGATGCCGAAACGCTCGCCCGCCAGGCGGTCGCGGATGGTTTTACGCACGTCGTCGCGGCGGGCGGCGACGGCACCATTCATGAGGTAGTAAACGGTCTCGCCGGCTCCGACGTCGCGCTGGGACTCTTGCCGATGGGGACGATGAACGTCTTCGCGAACGAGCTCGGGATTCCCGCGAACGACCTCGAACGTTGCTGGGAGATCATCCAGACCGAGCGCACCCGGTTGGTCGATCTGCCGACCGCGAATGGGAAACACTTCGTCCAGCTCGCCGGCGTCGGGCTCGACGCGCAGGTGGTGAAGGAAACCAGCCGCACCTTCAAACGCAATTTCGGGCCGCTCAGTTATCTCATCTCGGCTGCGCAGATCGCCAGCCGACGTCCGCCTCGTCTCCTGATCGAGGCGGAAGAGGCGATGACCGAAGAAGGATCTTTTGTGCTCGTCGGCAATGGCCGGCTCTATGGCGGGCCGTTTCCTTTTTTCAAGCACGCGGTGCTCGACGATGGCCTGCTCGATGTGCTCGTCTTCAAGCAGATCGGCTATATCGATCTCCTGAAATATCTCCAAAACGCCATCTTCACTTCCGATATCACGACGCGGGAAGTGGATTATTTTCAGACCAGCCGGCTCCGCGTCAGTTGCGCGGAGGAGGTGCCGGTCGAGCTCGATGGCGAGCTCTCGGGCGTCTGCCCGGTGGAGTTCCGGCTCGATCCGCGCCAGCTGAAAGTGCTCGTTCCTGGCTGAAGGGCGACCACCAACTCCACCGCGGAATTGTGAGCGAACAACTCCGTCATTCCGAGCGGAGCGAAGCGGAGTCGAGGAATCCCGTGGCGCTGCCGTGAAGCTCCTGCGCGAAATCTTACCGGAAATTCGACGGGATCCCTCGACTGCGCCTCCGGCTCCGCTCGGGATGACCCGCTTCGCTTGGCCACCGCGGAAAAATTCGCGCGCACTTATTTGCCGCCGCGACCTCTTTTCGGCTTCTTCCTTTCCTTTCCCAATGACAAGCCGGAGCGTTTGCGATAATTTCGCCCCATGCGCCTTTCCGGTAGTAAAGCCTCGTCCTACGCGCAGCGCTGGACTTCGCGGCACCGGGTCGTTCTCTACGCGCTTCTCGGCGTTCAGTTCGTCGCCTTCGTTGCGCAGCTCGTCGTTCAGGCCTACGTGCCGGGCGCGATTCCGGAATATCTCGGGCTGAGTTATCGCGGGATCGATCAGGCGTACGCCTGGGAATTTCTGAGCGCGATCTTCCTGCACGGCAGCGTCCTTCAATTCGCGCTCAACCTCAGCGTCCTTTACTTCCTCGGCCGCGACGTTGAATCCATTTTCGGCCAGAAACATTTCCTCTATCTCTACTTCTTCGGCGCGATCGCCGGTGAGCTCGGGCACCTTTTTCTCTTTCCAGCGACGACCGTGCTCCTGGCCGCTTCCGGTGGTTTCGCTGCGATTGTGATCGCTTACGGCACCATCCTGCCGGAACTCGAACTGGCCGGATCGCTCTTCTTTTTCCTGCCCGTAAAGGTGAAGGCGAAGCACGTGAGCCATGCGCTTTTCGCGCTCGCCGGCCTGCTCCTTTTCGTGCAACGCGACGGCGTCATCACCCACAGCGCCTGGCTCGGCGGCGGCTCTGCCGGCTGGCTCTACGCGCATCTTCTCGGCTTCGGCCGGCCCTCAGTCGTGCAGCGATTCCTGCGCGAGCGGAAGCTCGAGCGTGAACGTCTCCGGCTGATGTCGTGGGATGATTACATCACCGAGGAAATCGATCCGCTGCTCGAGAAAATTTCCCGCCGCGGCCTCGCCAGCCTGACCCGAAACGAGCGTCGCAAGCTCGCCGAGGTGCGCGCGAAAATGGCGGCGCCAGCCGGGGAGTCGTAGGATCGCAGCGCCCGGTCCGGAGTCTGAGGCAGCGGCGGCGACGCCGAGTTCGTCCGCCGCGGGTGCGGGCAAATTTCAGACACGCGCGGTCGAGGACACGCTCGCCAGTCTCGCCTCCCAATGGCCGGAAAACGCACCGCCGTTAGGCGACGTCGTTGCCGGCTTCTCGTTAGGCGAAGACGCGCTTCGTCATCTCCTTGCGGTCTCGAGCATCTGCCGGGCGCGCCTTGTGCAGCAACCGGAGATGCTCCTCTGGCTGGCCGACCCGGAGGTCGCGGCCGATCGCCGCGGCTACGGGCGGATGCAGACCGACCTGCGCAATCTCGCCGAGGGCCGCTCGCTTGCGGAAAACAACTTCCGCCTTCTCCGCTTCTGGAAAGGCCGCGAGATGCTGCGCATCGCCCTCCGCGAAGTGGCCGAGGCCGCGCCGCTCGAGGAAACGCTGATTGAGCTCTCGCAGCTCGCGGATATTTGCCTGACGACGGTGTTCGATCATTGGAACGAAGAGTTCCGGCGGCGTTGGGGTTCGCC
>JBPCRH010000114.1:0-2713 GCA_050997075.1 Chthoniobacterales bacterium | reverse complement strand
TCTGCGAAACGCGGGTCTCGGCGGAGGCAGTCGCTTAGGCCTGCGGATGTGGCCGAATACACCACGCCTCCCAGAGGAAGGCGTCTACAGGTGCGTTGTAGCCGGGGGCGGTGACCCCGGCAGTGTCAGGCCTATTTCGCAGCCAACGGGGGTCATCGCCCCCGGCTACAACTTTAGCGCTCCGCGGACCCTTTGGGCGGCGCTTCCTCGGCGACCTCGCTCACGTCTTCCGACGGGCGAGCCTTTTGCTCGATGAATTCCTCCTGCGGCTGGCTCGTGGTCGCAGCCGTCGGATGCTTTTCTTCTTTCGGGTTGGGATCGCTCATCTCTTCCTATAACGTGCCCGGCGACCTCCCCGGTTGCCGATTAAATTTCCTGCCGTGACTGCGCTCCTCATTTTTGCGATCACCCTCTTCCTCGCGCTTCTCGTCTCGGACCTCGCGGACCGGAGCGTCCTCTCGACCGCGGTCCTTTTTCTCGCCGCCGGTTTTTTGGTGGGACCGGGGATGCTTAACTTCCTTCCGCTGACCCACGACGCCCCGATCGTCCGGCATCTCGCGGAGCTCGCACTTTTTAGTGTCCTCTTCACTGACGGCATGCGCGCGGCGATCGGCGATCTCGTGCGGGCCTGGAAACTGCCGGGACGCGCCTTGCTCTTCGGCATGCCACTGACACTCCTCGCGACCGCGCTGCTCGCTTACTTCTTCGCGAATGTGAGCTGGATCGAAGCGCTTCTCCTCGGCGCGATTCTTTGCCCGACCGATCCGGTTTTCGCCGCGGCGATCGTAGGAAAAAAAGAAATCCCAGCGCGCTTGAAAAGCCTGCTCAACATCGAGAGCGGCGTGAACGATGGCCTCGCGCTGCCCCTCGTGCTGATCTGCCTGAGCGTGATCGGCGATTACAAAGCGGGCTATGCCGGACTCGCGCTCGAGCTCTGCATCGGGATCGCGATCGGGATCGCCATTCCCTGGGTCGCCTGCGCGCTGCGGCGTGCCTATTTCCTCGGCGTGGCGAAATCCTATGAGCCGCTCTTCGCGGTCGCGATCGGTCTGCTCGTGCTCGCGACGGCGTCGATTTTGCACGGGAATATTTACCTCGCGGCGTTTGCCGCGGGCGTGACCGTGGCGAGCACGCGGCCGTCATTGCGGGATGAATTTCACCAGTTCGGCGAGCTCATTACCGAGCTCCTGAAACTCGCGACCCTGCTCGTTTTCGGCGCGCTGATTTCGCCGGAGTTATTTCGCGACCTGCAGGCGCTCGACTATTTGTTTGCAGCGCTCGCGCTCGTCCTCGCGCGCCCGGTGGCGATGCTGATCTCGCTCTGGCGCAGCGAGCTTGACTGGCGCGAACGGCTGACCGCGAGCTGGTTCGGGCCGAAGGGTTTTGCCTCCGTGGTTTACGGCCTCCTTCTTTTCGAGCGGAATGTGCCGCATGCGGCACGGCTCTTTCATTTGATCGCGCTCGTCATCGCCGGGTCGATTATCGCGCATTCGTCGACCGACACGCTGCTCGCACGCTGGTTTGTGGAGGACAAATCCGCGCCCGCTGATTCGCCGGACCCGGTCTAGTAAAGATACGGCTGCGCGAGCGGAAAAGCGTCGCGGACCAGCTCGAGCCGTGGCGGCGCGTGCTCGCTCGTGACGACCTCGACGATGTCAAAACGGAAGAGGATGTCGGGATCGCCTAACAATCGCAGCCAGGCGAGCGCGCCTAACGAGAGCCGGCGCTGCTTCGGCAAATTAACTGCCTCCAGCGGCCGGCCGAACTCTTCGTGCGTCCGCGTTTTTACTTCGACGAAAACGAGCGTGTCGCCGTCGCGGCAGACGAGATCGATCTCGCCTCCCTGCCGGCCGCGGAAGTTGCGATAGAGGATCTTGAAACCCTGCCGGCGCAGGAACCGCGCGGCCAATTTCTCCCCGCGCGCCCCGAGCGCGAGGTGCTCAGAACGCGAAAAACGGCTGCGCCACCGGCTCGAACGAACGGCGATGAATCGGACAAGGCCCGTGCTCATGTAGTTTGGTCAGGTGCAGCACGGTCCCGTAACCTTTGTGCTGGCTGAAACAATATTGCGGGAACTGCGCGCAGAATTCACGCATCAAACGATCGCGCGTGACCTTCGCGATCACGCTCGCGGCGGCGATGCTGAAGCTGAGACAATCGCCATCGACCACCGCGGTCTGCGGGAGCGGAAAGGGAAAGACGGGCAGGCCGTCGATGAGCACGTGCTCCGGCAAGAGCGCGAGCCCGGCGACGGCGAGGCGCATCGCCTCGTGCGAGGCACGCAGGATGTTGATCCGGTCGATCTCGAAGTTGTCCACGACGCCCACGGACCAGGCGATGTCGGAGCGTTTTGTGAGGTAGCCGTAGATATCCTCGCGCCGGTCGGCGGAGAGCTGTTTTGAATCTTTCAGCTTGAAGCGACGCAGCCGGAATCCCTCTGGCAGAATCGCCGCCGCCGCCACGACCGGACCGGCGAGGGCGCCGCGGCCGGCTTCATCGATCCCGGCGATGCGGACGATGCCTAACGAACGAAGTTTATTCTCGTGGCGAAAGCCGCAGCGCATTCTGCGGAGAAGTTTATCCGCAGATTTCGCGATGGGAAGCCTGGGCAGGTTCCGGTCGTGGGGGGGGGGGGGGGGGGGGGGGGGGGGGGGGGGGGGGGGGGGGGGGGGGGGGGGGGGGGGGGGGGGGGGGGGGGGGGGGGGGGGGGGGG
>JBPCRH010000086.1:0-2539 GCA_050997075.1 Chthoniobacterales bacterium | reverse complement strand
GCGGAATCTCGAGCTGACGCAAATCGCGCCGGTGCCGGATTGGCTCGTTGCTAACCGCGATGCGATGAGCGGCAAAGTCGCGCGCATTCCCGCTCGCGACGAGATGCAACCGATGGTCAACGAGCAGTTGATCGTCGAGCTCTACTCTCGTTAGGCGAGATCGACTGCTTTTTGTAGAGGCGGGCGTGTCGCCCGCATTTCTGCGCGTTTGCGGCCGACACGGCCGCCGCTACACGCCTTCGAGGAAGGCGAGAGCTTTGTCGTAGCTGCAGCGCGCGAGAAAGTGCACGAGCTGCGGATCGACTGGGGGCGGCAACTGCTCAAGTAACGCCGTGATTTTTTCGGACACAGCCTGAAGCCGGGCCATGTGCTCCTCGGGTTGGCTCCGGCTTGTTTCGTCACTAATCAGCGCGCGGCGCTGCCGAAGCGCGGCGACGAGTTCTTCTTGGGGTGAGGGCATCAGATTTTCCGACATCGAAATGAACTAAAGCTTGGACGGCCCCGCAATTTTACGCAAGCCTCCCAGATGGCTGAGGCAGGAACGAAACGGGTGCTGGTGGTGGACGACGATACCGCAATTCTGCGGATCATTCGCGACGCGTTGCAGAGCTTTCTCCAGTGGGAAGTCGATACCTCGCCGAACCCGGAATATGGCTTCGAGCTTTCCTTGAAAAAGGAATACGACCTCATGATTTTCGATTTCTCGATGCCGTTGATCGATGGCACGCTTCTCTTCCATCTCATCTCGATGGTCTACGAAAACAGCCATCCCGCCCGCACGGTGCCGCCGCTGCTCCTTGTCTCCGGGCAGGGCGCGGATGAGCGCGCGCAGGATCTCCTGAAAGAGGCGCGGGTCCGGGGATTCCTGGCGAAGCCGTTTACGATCAATCGCCTGCTCGAGAAAGTGAAAGGCTGTTTCCCCGAGCTGACGTCCGTTTCGTGACGACGCAGCGCGCCGCCGCTCCTGCGGGCTCAGGTCTGGCCGGCTGCTTCGGCGAGCAACTGCCGGCGAGCTTCCAGCCAGTCGCTAGAGGAATCACCGCTCTCGCCGGTCTGCGAACGCTTTTCCGCGATGAAATAGGCGCGCAGCCGGATGTCATCATCGGAGATCGCGGCTTCCGCCGGACTCGCTTTTTTGCGGTTGGCCACTTTCCGCGGTTTGAACGTCGCGGTTTTTTTAGTGGCGCTGCCGGGGGCGCGTTTCCGGGTGGGTTTGGTTGCGGTCTTGGACGCCGCGGGAGATCCCTTCGGACCGTCAAGTCCCGGGCTGCGATCGCTTTGGTCGTCGTTCATCGGTTCTGCATTGGCATCTTCGCCCGCGACCGTTTCCTTTGGTTGTTTTGCACTTTTCGCCATTTACTTTTGCTTTTTGCTGGGCCAAGCCTGTACTCGCAGAGCACGCCTGCGCAAGCAGAAACGGCACGAAAGCGGCTACCTCTGCTCTTCACCTAACGATGAGGCATTTTTTATTTCGCTGGGCCATCACCACGGTCGCGGTCATGGCGGCCGCGGCAGTGATCAACGGCATCCGCTACGACAGCTTCGCTTCTCTCATCGGCGCCGCCCTCCTCCTTGGCATCCTCAATGCTTTCCTTCGACCCGTCCTCCTCCTGCTCATGGCGCCGCTGATTGTGCTCACCCTTGGGTTATTTATTTTCGTTGTGAACGGCTTGATGCTTTGGCTCGTGCAGGATTTAGTGCACGGCTTTCACGTCGATCGTTTCGGCAGCGCTTTCTGGGGCGCAATCCTTATCAGCATAGTGAGTTGGATCTTGAGCGCGTTCTTTCGCGGGAGCGACGGGCACGTTTACCCGATCTCGCATCATCCGACGCGGCTGCGGAAGGTGGAAGGCCGGGTCGTCGGCAGCAGTAAGCCGGGCAAATCATGACTTACTGCCTGGGGATGCTTTGCCGCAAAGGCGCCGTTTTTCTCTCCGACTCGCGCACCAGCGCGGGGATGGATAACATCGGGGTCCGCACGAAGATGCGGGTCTTCGAGAAACCGGGCGAGCGCGTCATCTGCATCATGAGCTCGGGGAATTTATCCCTCACCCAGGCGACCCTGGCCCTGATCGACGACGACCTGCACCTGAACGAAAGCCATCCCGCACGAAAACATCTTCTCAATCGCGAGACCATGTATGAGACCGTGCGTTACGTGGGCTCAAAGGTGCGCGAGGTCGAAAAACGCGATCGCGCCGCGCTCGAAGCGGACGGCTTCAATTTTAATATCCACCTCATCGTCGGAGGGCAGATCGCCGGGTTCGCCCCGGAAGTGCACCTCATCTATCCGCAGGGCAACAGCATCCACGCGGGCGAGGATTGTCCCTTCCTCCAGATTGGCGAATCCAAATACGGGAAGCCCATTCTCGATCGCGGGTTCAGTTACGAGAGCTCGCTCATGGATGCGATGAAGTTTGGCATCATCTCGATGGACGCGACGATGAAGAGCAACGTCGCGGTCGGGCCACCGATCGACATCCTCTGCTACAAGACTGACACCCTGCAGGTGAAAATGCGCACCCGGCTCGAGCAGGAC
>JBPCRH010000081.1:0-4121 GCA_050997075.1 Chthoniobacterales bacterium | reverse complement strand
GGATTACCCGAAGGCGCTCGGCCTTTTTATCGACGGCCTCGAGAAGATCGCCGCCGCGCAGAAGCTCAAGGATCTCACCGTCGGGCGAGCCAAGACGCTTCTCGCGCTCGGCCGGCTCGATGACGCGCAGAAGGCGTTTGAGCAGGTCGCCTCCGTCAGGGAATGGCGCGGCGAATCGACCGCGTTCGCCGTCTATTCGTTAGGCGAGATCGCCGCGAAGCGAAACAAGTGGGCCGAAGCGAACGCCTACTACCAACGGGTTTACGTCGGCTACCAGAAGTTCCTCCCCTGGGTCGCGAAGGCTTACATCGGGAGCGGCGCGAGCTTTGAAAAACTCGGTAAAACCCAGGAAGCAGTGAACACCTATCGCGAGATGTTGCGGAACGAGAAGCTCGCCGGTTTCGCCGAAGCCGGCGAAGCGCGGAAGCGTTTGGAGGCGCTCGGACAAGGATCATGAAAAGTCGGCTTTGCCTTTTCATCTGCCTCGTCGGCCTTTCTGCCCACGCGCAGAACATCACGCTCAAGACCGGCCAGACGGTTGAGGCGAAGGGCGTGCGCCGCAACGGGGATATGGTCATGAGCTCGATCCAGGTCGGCTCAAGTCGCGGCGAAGTCGGTTATCAGGTTTCGACGATCGCGAAGATCGATTTCCCGGAACCGCCGCAACTAAAAACCACATCCGCGCTCCTCTCCCAGGGCGAGCCGGCCAAGGCCCTCGCCGATATCGGGCCGGTCGTGAAATACTACGAATCCTTCCGCGAGATTCCCGGCAACTTCTGGGCCGAGGCCGCTCTCCTGAAACTTTCCGCCCTCGCCGGCATGAGGCTCGACCGGGAAGCGGAGTCGTTAGGCGAAGAGATTCGCAAGCACTCGACCGATCCCGAGACGGCGCGCGCGGCGCAGCTCCAGATCGTCGGCGGGCTGGTCAAGAAAGAGGACTACAAAAAAGCGCTCGAGCTCTGCGATGCCGTGATCAAGGAAAGCGCGAAGGCTTCCGTGCTCGCGGAAGCGTGGGTCAAGAAAGGCGATGCGCTTCTCGCCCAGCGCGAATGGGACACGGCCGTCCTCGCCTACCTGCACGTGCCCGTCTTTTACGAGGACGAAAAACTCTGGATGCCGCCGGCCCTCCTCGGGAGCGCGCGCGCGTTTCGCGGTCTGGCAGACTTGGACAGGGCGAAAAAATCCCTTAATGATCTGACCGCGCAATTTCCCAAATCCGCCCAGGCGGAAATCGCCCGCGAGGAACTAAAGAAACTACCGAAATGAAAACCACCACCAATTGCCACTCGTTGCGCCTAACGAACATGAAGTTGCTCGCCCGTCTGGGCGCGGCCGCTTTTCTCGGCGCGTTTCTTCTCTTCGCGACGCCCGGTTTTGCGCAAACTCCGACGCCCGCCCCGGCCGCGGCCGGCGTGCAATCGAAGACGCTCTGGGAGCAGATCAGGGAAGGCGGCTGGGTCATGTTCCCGATCGCGCTCTGCTCGATCGCGACCCTTTACCTCATCGGTGACGGCGTCATCCGGACGAGTCGCAAGAAGGCCGCGCCGCCGGCCCAGGAAGAAGCGTTGAAGACGCTTTTCCGCCAGGGCGACTACGTCGGCGCACACAACTACTGCAAGGAAAACGTCTCGCCCCTAACGAACACGCTCCGAGTCGGCATCAGCCTCCTCGGCGAAGGCAAACAGGTCGCGGAGGAAGGGATGATGGGCGCGCTCTCGAAGGAGAACTCGCACATGCAGACCTACATCAGCTACCTCTCCGTCATCGGCGTTTGCACCCCGATGATCGGTTTGTTAGGCACGGTCACGGGGATGATCAAAGCCTTCGCCAAACTCGGTGCGGCCGGCATCGGCGATCCGTCGGGCCTCTCCGCGGCGATTGGCGAAGTGCTCGTGGCGACGGCGAGCGGCCTGGTCATCGCGATCCCGGCGTTCGGCGCTTTTTATTTCCTGCGCAACCGCGCGGCGGACGCGATGCATCGCATCCAGGACATCGTGAACAGCCTCTTCCGGAAGATGCCCTACGAATCGCTCGCCGGCGTGCACCTCGGCGACGAAGAACTCTACGCAGCGACGCCGAATTGGATGGTGCCCGCCGAGGATGGCAGCGGCACCATGACCGGTCGCATCCCGACCGGCCTGACGCAGCAAATTCCCACCTGATATGGCCGGCGGCGGAGGAGGCACTGAGCAGGGCGAACCTGAATTTCAGGTCGCGCCGATGATCGACGTGCTCCTGACGATTCTCGTTTTCTTCATGACCATCACCTCCGCGCAGGTCTTGAAGGTCGACAAATCGATCCAGCTCCCGACTGCGAAAGACGCGCAGAAAAAGGACAACACCCGCGCCGAAGCGATCCTCAACGTGCGCTGGCAACTGCCGCAAAAGAAGGCGCTCTTCGTCTTCGACGATCGCACTTACAAGATCGCGAGCGAGATGATCGAGCCGCTCAAGGTGGCCAAGCTCACGGGCGAGAAAAAAGTCACCGCCGGAGCGAACCCGACCTTCCGCGCGGTCATCCGCGGCGACCGCGACGTGCCCGCGCTTTACGTCTCCCATGCGATGAACGCCTGCGGCGAGGCGGGCATCACTGACATCTCGTTTTCGGCAGTGAACAAGGAGTAGAAAATGACGAAACCCGAATTGAAGAAGCCCGAAACAATGACGAATGGGGAAGCCCCAAAAGCGGGCGAGACGCTTCCTCCTTCGGGTTTCGTTATTGTTTCGGATTTCGGGTTTCGGATTTCGTCATTTAGCCTATGCGCTTAGAAATCCACGCCAACGAAGGCAACCTCGGTTTCCAGATCGCGCCGATGATCGACGTCGTTTTCGTTATCATGCTTTTCTTCATGGTCATGGCCGGCGCGGTGAAAGTGGAGAACGAGCTGAACACGCAGCTCCCCGGGACGGCCGAGACCTCTTCCTCCACCGACTTCGTGGACGAACAGATCATCACCATCTCCGACACCGGCGAAGTCGCGCTCAACGATGAACCGTTCGACTCCGCGACGAGCCAGGATCTCCCGCAGTTGAAGGGCACGCTCCTGCGTCTGAAGCAGAACGCCGATGCCGCAAAAACTCCCGCGGTCGTCACCATCATCAGCGACACGCAGTCGAAATACAGCCGCACGATCGACGTCCTCGACGCGCTTGCGGTCGCGAAAATCGACAACGTCACCTTCACGGTGAGCGAAGAAGAGTAGCCGCACCGGGCGGCTTTTCGTTAGGCTTTCCGGGGCAGAAATTCCTCGATCTCGGCGCGGCCGCCCTGCATCGCGATCATGTAAACGCGGCCGCCTTCGACCCACGTCGCGGTCATCCAGCCGTGTTCGTTCGCGAAAGTCGGCCCGGCGTCCGCCTCGAGTTTCGGCAGCGCCGCGCGATCGACCACGAAGAGGTGCGCGAGTTGTTTCCCTTCACGCTCGAAACAGATCAATGACACCTGTTGTCCGCGGAAGGAAAGCACCCGGCAACCCAGCGGCGCGAGCGCGGCGAGACGCGCCGGCACTTTCACCGGAGCCGCGTTTTTCTCGGCGAGCCAGTTGCGGATTTGCCCGAGATTGTCGCTCTCCATCTGGAGCGGCGGCGGCAGCTGAATGAAGCTCGCCATCTCCCGGGCGTATTCTGACGGGAGATCCGAGCCGCGCTGCGAGGCGCGCCAGAAGCTGACGCCTTGCGCGAACAGGAGGAGCAGCGCCACCGTCGCTGCGATCCGAAAAGCCCAACGCAGCTTCGACGTGTGCTGCACATCCTCAGCCTGCGCGAGGATTCGCGTCCTGAGGCCGAACGGTGCCGGGATGGCCGCGAGATGCTGGGCGACGGCCTGGTCGAAAGCTTGTTCCTCCTCCAGCCAGCGCGCCAACGCCGGATCGGCCGCGGCGGTTTTTAGGGCCTTGGCCATCTCCGGGTCGTCGTCCTGTCCGGCCCGCGGCGAGAAGGACTGCAAAATTAAACGCGCCTGAGCCTCATCCATGCGCCTGTCCTCCCTCGCTGCTTTTCGTTAGGGGAGCTTCATCCGCGAGCGCCTTGCGCAGTTGGTCTTTCCCGCGCGAGATGCGCGACATCACGGTCCCGATCGGGATCTCGAGCGTCGCCGCGATCTCTTTGTAGGAGTGCTGCTG